>MNFB01000065.1 GCA_001917995.1 Thaumarchaeota archaeon 13_1_40CM_4_38_7
TACTATCACATAATTGCATATAGGGATTGATTAAAATCAGATTTAACCTAAGTTTTCAGGAGTTATTTTTTAGAAGCCATCTTAATCAAATTTTCAATTTTGTTTTGACCTAGTTCCAATTTTATTCCAGCCTTTTCAGCTGGTGTTTGTTTTATGCTTCCATGCTCACGCACAAAGTTGTAATGAATCCTGAATTCGTTATTCACAATTAGGACATTCTAGTTTTTCACGCCTAGATTTAACAAAAAATAGCCATGTTTGACCGCAATTCTGACAAATGCCACGTATTCTATGGCGTTTCTGAGTCTTGTAATACATCGCCGCTAGCCAGTTTACCTTCTCAGTCCTGAATGTGCCTTCCTCATCGTAGTAGTAGATATGCCAACGCTTTTTGGTCTTTGACCTATGCCAGTGATTTCCTCTGTGAATGTACGTTTTTGATACTGAAACTATCGCTTTCATGATACCTTGTTGATACTTCATTTGAAGTGTATAATAAAAACGGGTTATTACTAGAATCATAATCTGAATTTATTATCTTGTTTATCGTGGTAAACGATGGTAAACAGATGTCTAGAACAGTTTCGGCAAGAATATCGAGAGAATCACATGATGAATTATTGGAGAGATGCAACAAAGCAGGATGCACTATCAATGAGTGGCTTTGTGCAGCCATTGACTACCTAATCACCGGTTCAAGCGAGTTTGATTTTGGTGATGAGGAAGAAGGAAAAAAATCAGAGATTAATGGATGAATTTTGCCTAGAAACATTTTCAGAAAAAATCGCATAACGATATTTATTTTTATATTCTGATAATGGGTTATCAATTTCATCTAATTTCATATCCAATATTTTATTTCTAGTTTCAATATACCAATCATTTGCAACCTTTTGTAAGTTAGGGTTTGATATGGTGGTTTGTTGTAGATTGTAGTAAAGTATTTTTACAAGATCTTTTTTCTGGCTTTTTAGTAACACATCAACAAGTTCGATTATTTTATGATCAATATTTTTAGCAATAAAGTTTGATAGAGATTTAGATTTTAATAAAAGAAACAATGCTAGTTTACCGTTATTGGAGAGAGTCCAGTAACGATCTTGTAGTATTTTGTATTCATCTTGAAAGTGCCCCATAACAGTAGTATCACATGCAAAACACCGAGGAGAGATTAGTTGACCTAGAACATGACCACTCTTGCAACTGAACCATTGAGTTGGATCGAATCCTTCTTTCTTACTTGCTTCATCTCTGAATTTTATATTGTTAGCAAGCGTTTCTAAACCCTTGCTCAGTGAAGAACCCTTAACAAGAAATCTTTTTGATTCTTTACATGATTCGCATAAGGCATTTGTATTTAAGATTAAACGATATTCGTCACAATAACCTAGTTCTTCAAGTTCGGTCATTATTGACTTTATTCTCCTATGTGGATATGCCCACTTTGTTCCAAGATCTGCTGCAATTTGTTTTGTTGATAAACGCCCTTTTTGTGCGAGCAATTTTAAAATTCTAAATGCATTAGTACGACTCTTCTTTGGGTAGTACACTTGTTTTTCTGTGGAAATGGCCTTTCTTCGTAATTTAGGCATCGATGAAGGTAGTACACTTGAGCTATTAAAGTCGTCATAACGTAGCTCTTGGAAATTATATTCATGAACTATAGAAAAAATAATGGCGATAGAAAACGCCAAAAAAACCCCAACAGCGACTCGGAACGAATGGTTACTGACTTTGGGAATAGGGCAATAAGTTCACAAAATTTTTCAAAAATTGTGACTTTGCCTAAAATAGCATTAACAAACTGTGGCCTAGAAGCTACATCTGTTAATGTCAAATTAGTACAAGACAAAGGAGAACGGTACATCAAGCTGACTCCCATCCAAACAGAGCAGGAGGTGAAAGAATGAGCGAATCTCTTTACCCTCCATTTTTGCATTGGGGAGAATGCAAATCCAAAGACGAAAAGAACCCAGACATCATAAAGGTTGAAGTTTTAGAACTTGAAACCTTCGAGACTGAATTCTCGACCAACATAAGAGCTAAGGTAGATGGAGTAGAAAAGAATATTCCTCTACAAAGCTTCGAGTCCAAGAACAAGCAACTACTGCAACTTTGGAGCCAAGCAATCAAGGACGGCAAAATCAAAGTTGGAAAGAAATTCAAGATCAAGACTTGGCTTGGAACATCAAAGAACGGACATCCAATAAGAAGATTTGAGTTAGTTTTCTAACTCTCTCTTCTTATTTTGAATAAGGTGATTATATGGTAACATTTGATAAAGATAAACTTAGTGAACAAATCAAAGCATTGGGAGAGCTTCCACAAATAAAGGAAGTAAGGTTATTACGGCAACGTTTACAACGTGAACTAGAACGGCTAACAAAACAAGAACTAGAACCGGAAACAACTATTTCAAAGCCAGATACACGTTCAAGCAAACTCAAAAAATATCATAGGTATCTTAGAATGATTCGCGATAACTTTCCAAATCTAAAATATTCTCAAATCAGAAAACAATTTGCGGAGAGAAGAAAAGGACGAGAGACAGACATCCCTGATGCAATATGGCAGAATCCCTCGCCATAAGTGACTATCTCAGGCTATCTCACATCAAGACAAACGTGAGACAAGACAGGCGCCTCGCCACTTCAGACTTAAGACCGGTTCATGCCGTAGATACTGAGACAGACCAAGAGGGAAACATACTCGTAATAGCCGATTCTGAGAGCAATTTTGAGGACAAAATCACGCCTGAGAGACTCATAAAATGGCTATTTTCAAAGAGATATCAAGGTTCTTGGAACTTTTTCTATAATATTACCTTTGACGCTGAAGTCATACTAAAGACTCTAGGCGACAGACTCGAAATTTATAAAAAGACGCGGAGGTTACGGTTCAAGTTTGGTAATTATCACATCGAGTACATTCCAAGCAAAAAACTAGCAATCAAGAAAGGTCACCATAGTTCAATCTTTTTTGATATAGCCCAATACTACAAGGAAAGCCTAATAGATGCATATCAAAGCAACATTGAAAAACTAGATTCAGAATATCTCGAATTTAAAAGCAAACGCAGTTCGTTTTCAAGAAACTTTTATAGTCACAATCCCATCAAAATAAGAAATTACTGTATTCAAGATTGTAAATGTGCAAAGGAACTTGCAGAACACTGGATAAAGTTATTTCATTTGGCATTTGATTTCTATCCGCAACGCTGGATTAGCTCTGGATATTTGGCAGAAAAAGTCATACTAAATAACAAATTACCTATTCCAGAATTTGATTCAATACCATATGAAATTCAGGAAATAGCTTGGAACTGTTACGATGGTGGAAGATTTGAAATCCTAAAGCGTGGTTATATCGGAACTGCATTTTTGTATGACATAAATTCTGCATATCCTTACGCATTTTCAATCATTCCGGATTTTACTCGAGGCAAATGGAAGAAAGGAAAATCAATTTATCAAAATGCAAGACTTGGATTCTTTAAAATAGAAGCAGACATTCCAGATACAAAATACATTCCACCATTTCCCTTTAGATCAAATAGAAAGCTGATTTTTCCAAGCGGAAAATTCCAGACCTATTGCACTCTTGCGGAGTTACAATCTTGTGAAAATCCAAATTATTACAATATAGTTGAGTCGTGGCAATTTTGCACAGATGAGATATCATATCCGTACAAGGAATTTGTAGACAGGATATATTCAAAAAGACAGAAACTCAAACAAGAAGGAAATCCTCTCGAATTGCCTCTCAAGGTCATACTAAATTCTATCTACGGAAAGACGGCTCAGAGAGTAAATGCAAGGATAGGGAATCTATTCTCGCCAATAATTGCTTCCACGATTACGGGGTTTGTGAGGGCTATGTTGTATGATTTTGTAGTAAAAAACGGTCTTGAAAGTAACGTGGTATCTTTCGCTACTGACTCTATTATCACTACAAAGGAATTGCAGATTGATTCCCCTGATCTAGGAAGTTTCAAGATGGAAAAGTCAGCAAATGACGTTTATGTCTTACAAAATGGAATCTATCGATTTAATGGAAAATGGAAGAAAAGAGGCATAGGAAAACTAGGAGAAAAAACGATTGAACATCTGGATACAATAGTAAAAGACGGAAACTTGTATCAGGTCTTCAAGGTCTTGCGCACTGGAAGGCTAAGAACTTCGATTTTGTCTGACAGTATTTCAGAGATTGGCAAGTTCAAGACGGTTGAAAGACTTGTGAATCTAAATGCAGATAGAAAGAGAATGTGGTTTGAGCAGCTGAAAGATATCAACGATGGAAAAATGATTGATTCAACTCCTATTTCTATGAATCATTTTAGAAAAGATGAGGTTTAGAAACCATCAATTAGTAATAACAAAGATAATAGAGTTTATCTATATTCCATATGGACCTCATATGTGGATAATGATGAAATAATATTTAGGATTCTAAAGTTTTTACATGAAAAGCACTTCGCGGGTCAGCCGATGTATTACTTTAACGTCGATGAGATAATAACCGGATCAGGTTTGGATAAAGTTAACAGCGATATAGTTTTTGGAAACATGCTATATCTACATAACAAAACATTCGTGAATGGTTTAAGAACATTAGGCGTTGCCCATCCAATATCCATGTATATTACTGAACTTGGCATCGATGAATTTAGAAGACTTGATGATGCAAAGAAGAAAGAAGCAGAACATACAACAGAAGTTGGACATACTGGGAAATCTAGAAATATTTTTGGTCACTCCGTAGCTGATCGTTGGATTGCCATTGGGGCTATAGCTGGAATGGGGTTACTTGTAATAGCTGTATTGGGATTTCTGCATGTCAATCCCTTTGAGATTCAAGTAACTGATCAGACATGGAAAGACAGGCCAATATTGGATATATCATTCAGAGATTTTGAGAATAATTATCCAAAGAAGGAATTACAGTTCGATGGGCAAAATTATTACATTGACATAATTGGAAGAAATAGTGGCCAAAGTATTGGTTATGTAACTCTTGTTGCAACAGGGTTCAATGCGAAGGTAACCTTTGATAAAAATGCGCCATTCGAAGAAATACAAACGTCGAATTATTTGGGTTATCCAAATCCGACTATGAAAGTAACCGAAGGCCCTCTCCTAGTTTTACCGGATAAAGATGCCAAACAATTCTCGGTTGTGCTAACTTATCAGAATTCTACAAAAACATCGCCTCATCAGCAAACAAATCTTATAGAACCAACGGCATTACTTTATCAAAAAAATAGTAATGGTTATACATTGATTGAAAAAAAGTGATCTTAAAGATTCTCCAACAAATCATAACGACATCATAACGCTAGTTATTGCGAAATTTTTACGCACGGGAGGGGGGGAACGCCTTTTTATTGACAAAGAGTAAAAAATGGTTTACCCCCGTTTTGTTCGTAGAATCATGCTGTTTGTCGTTTCGTAAAGTTTAAAGCTCGGAACAGGTAAACCAAGGTAGACTGAGGTAGACCGCGGTAAACATGCCAACAATATCTGCAAAAATAAGCAAGAAAGAACTTGATGCAATTACGGAACATGCCAATGCTTGTGGTGAAACTGTATCAAATTTGATTAGAAAATGCGTGATCAGACATGCCACTTTTATGGATGGCTTTAACGAAGAGGGAGATTACAAATTAGGAATTTCTATACCTGATAATGTGTCTGGAGAGGAAGAAAGCATGATTGTTTTAGGATCTATCAACAAGGCAAGAAGGATTCTGGGACTGCAAGAACAAGATAGACTTTAGGTCAACGCAAAATAGAAAATCTGATTAAGTTAGCATCCAAATCCAAATCTGTTGGATAGTAAGTATCTATGTTTAGATCCTAGTTGTTTTACGTCTCTTGAAAACCTGAAAAGTACATTTAATCTTCTACAACAATCTGAATTTGACAATCATCATGTAATCATACCAGAAACTGTTTATCATGTAATTAATTATGAACCTAAGGATAAATTTGCCAACTTACCAAATATTCTAAAAGATTGGCTAGAACCACAACAAAGAAACTTCGAATTTCTAAGTGAAGCTGAAAAAGCCCAATATGTAAAGATAACACGGGCTATTCTCGGACAATACCAACCAAGCCCTTCAACTGGATATATAGGCGACCTAAAAAAAATCGGAAGAGATTCAATAGAACTAGATTTACTCATTCAACGTTTCAGAGAAATTACGGGAAAAATTCTTTTTGATGTTATGGCGGTCTCATGGAAAAATGAGGCAAAAATAATCGCCTTTAGCGAAAGAACATTTGATTTTATGAAAGAGATTGGAACAGAGGTGAGAAGAGGAACATCCAAAGTAAAAAAGAAAATGAAGAAAAAAGCCAAGATAGTAATTCCCTTGTTAATTGGTCAACTTTATATGGACAAATATGGAGTGATGGATTTTGTTAAAAATTACCAAATTGGTGGAATACCTTTACGTCTTGAGTTAATTCCAGCTGTTGGATTAATTATATTAGCAAACGAAAAACACCCGTTAGTTAACACGGATAACAAACACCCGTATAATTAACAGAAGTATATTTCGGAATATTTAATACTTAAATGATAAGATTCCGAGTCGCATTTAGGTGTGAATCATTTTAATTTTTCTTCTAATGCTAGTGTTAGTTTCTCAATACTTTCCTTTAGAATTGTTCTTTGTTTATCGAATTCCGCGTAGGAATATTTAGCTCCCAATTCTTTCACTAATTCTGGAATCACTTTCAAGAGATCGGTAAAGATATTTGGATACTTATTTTTCCATTCATCTAAGAACAGTGAATACTTATCTCCATAATTCTTTATCGCGTCCTTTTTAAGAATCTGATAGAATTCATCTTCATTATGAATATTATCGTTAAAAATTACATTTTGGCAGTTGTGTAGCCATTCTCTAGGAGGATTTTTAATTCCACCAAAATTCACATCTCCACTTTGGTCAAGCAATCCATGTTTTTCAAAAATTGGTCTTAATATTTCACCAATCTTGTCTTTTTTTTCCATGAACTTATTGCCAAAGTCTACCCATATTTCGTTATACTTCTTAAGTTCTTTACCATATCCCTCGAACAGTTTTTGCATTCCAAGTTCAGTTTTATAACGCCAAGAAGGGGTTACTGATTTCCATGGATTTTGAGGAGGGTAATTGAGGGATTCTCGATTATCGTAAATTTCCTTCATTATATCGTAAGCTGGTTGGTAAACATTAGCGATTAACTGGTCTTTGGGATTTGAAAAGATCTTTTCTAATTGTTCTAGCCTCACTTTTATTTCCGCTATTTCTTTATTATTTTCTTCTCGTCGTTTAAGTTCGCTGCGCTGAAAATCGAGTAATTCAATTACTGCGCCGTAAAATTTTTGCTCTGCTACTTCCTTCCGCCTTTCTTTTTCTAAACCCGCTTCTTTTATTTTTTCTCCTATTTTTGATAATTTAGTTTCACTATTATCGTCGACTTCCTCAAATCTTTCCAATTCATCTAATCCATTTGCATTAATTTGACATCCCAATTCACCACCGAGATCTACCTCCGATGAATCAATTAGATTTTTTGCAGCTAGGTACTTAAGATTTCCACGAACTTCTTCCACAGGTAGATTTAAAGCACTTGCTATTTCGTCACCTGTCGCTATTTCTTCATAGTCACGTTTGTAAACATCTCGAAGAAATTCAAGGATTTGTTGTCTTGTAGCCTTATCTGTCATATCCTTTATCGATCGGTTTGCCTCTTTTTCTCTTTTCTTTTTGTCACGCCGACTTTAATTACTTTAGATCGATCAATAGTATAATGTCAGCTGATAGAGAAGAAATCAGATGGAAGCTTGGGCTTCTCTTAGATTCATTCACCAATACGATGGAGTATCATGAAGGAGAAAGAAGTAAAATCGAAGAAACCTATGACAAAATAGAGAGAACAATAACAGAAGCCAGAAACAATTGGCTTGCTGGGATCGCATTTGGAATTGGCACATGGATAAGTCTAATTGCTATTGGATATGCTCCAAAAGAACAAGCATGGTATATTATAATAGGAATGGTGATAGGATTTGCCATCTTTATAGGAACAAATACCCACATGGGGAAATTGTTTGTAAAGTTTCGCGTTCTTGATGATAAATATGAACAAGATATGCTCGATTTGATGAGATTAAAGGGTTGGTTACAAGGTCGTTCAATGAGAGAGGATGTAACACTTCAACAAATAGTCTTGCTTGTCATATTCTTCTCTGTATTTACCAAGGTTATTTCCTATGAAATGGAACATCTAGGGCATAGAATACTTAAACTAGAAAAACCGAAAAAGGAAGATTTTCAGCAGTGGTATGAAAGCGCAAAAACTAATCTAAACAATTTTCAGATACTTGGATTGAAGGAAGAATGTAAGAGAATTGAGTCTTTCATAAAAGAGTTTGAAGTCAATGATAAGCATCATGAAACTGTCAAGATTTAGCATAATAAGGTAACTTCATTTCACGACTTATCACGTGACTTAATTCAGTTCCCACCATATCTATTACTTCTTCAACCAATCTTTCATGCGCTTTAGATGTTATCATACCACTGTCCTTATAGAATTGCAGACATTTTTGTACGATTTCAGATGCAAGGTGAGCCTTCCAAATAATATGCTCTTGAGGTCTAACAGGAATCCATCCAGATGCTATTTTCTTATATTGCGTAGTATATTTGAAAAGAGTTTCTAGCACATCAGCTAAAGATGCTTTAGATTGATCTTTCTCTCTGACTCCAAAAGGAACAAGTTGGAAAATTTCTTTGAGCTGTTCTGGATGTGCAACTTCTGAGATTAATTGCAAATCTGTTAGAGCGTGTCTAACATATTTTCGCACATCACTCCAAAAATCTGCTGTGTCTTCGTGAATTCCCTTCCTTGACTCTGCTTTGACTCCTAAAAGTTTACGTCGTTTGGATGGAACAAAAATTCCTCCCTCTACGTCACGATGATTCTTGTATTTGGAAAGAATATTCCTCTGTTCACTAATTGTCAGATGTCGACGATAATCAGCCATCTATGCCCATTAGATAGTCATGAATTGCCTATAAATATTTCTGATCAATATTATGCATGGTCTCAAGAGGGTCATTGGAAGATAGGCTCAAAGACATAGAGCGTGAGCTTGAAGCACTAAAAATCTTCAGAATTACTCCACAACTTAACAAATTCAAAAGAAATCTAATGGGGGAACGAAGTTTTATAAAAAATCAGCTTTCCAAATTACAATCTACCAAAGAACAGAAACAAATTGAAAAAGAAGAGATAATCTTAACTGCAAATAGAAACCGTTCTGAAAAGATGAAACGTACTTGGCGCTATCTTAAGGCTATTCAGAAGAATTATCCTGTCAAATTGTCACTTCGTGAACTTAGAACTGCGCTACGAAAGCATAGACAGGGTCTTGTAACAGATGTTCCAGATGTGGCTTGGCGAAATCCGAGTCCATGAGATCTATTTCGATATCAAACGCAAAATCATTAGATGGAATTAGAGTACGAAAGCAAAACAGAAATGCAAACTGTTTGGATAAACCGAGAGAAATCGTTGCCGTAGATACTGAAACTGACAAAGGAGATATTTTCTTAATTGCTGATTCAGCTAGAAATTTATTAAATCATGATATTACTTTTGAAAACATAGCAAAGTATCTTTTACGATATGAAGGTATGTGGGTTTTCTTTCATAATCTTAGTTATGATGCAGAATGTATTCTAAAACTGCTTCCTGAAAAGATTCTTAGATCTTACAAATGGAAAAGAGAGTTAAAATTTGAATATAACGGATTTAAGATTCATTACATTGATAGAAAGAAGCTTACAATTTCCAAAGGTCATCATTCGGTTAATTGTTATGACATAGCGCAATATTACGAAAGCAAGTCGCTTGTAGAGGCTTATTCAGTGTCAATAGCGAAGCCACTAGATCTTGATTATCTAGCCATGAAGGATAAGCGAAAATCACTCTCAAAATACTACTATTCTAGGCACAAAAACAAGATACGAAACTACTGCATCCAAGATTGTATTCTCACGAAGGAACTTACTGAGAACTGGATTAACACCTTCTATGAGGTATTTGGCTTCTATGTGGATAACTGGATAAGCAGTGGATATCTAGCCGAGAAGGTCTTGATAAGAAATGGGATCAAGATACCGCTTTTCAATGAAATACCTTACTATGTTCAAGAACTTGCAAGACAGTCATTTTATGGCGGAAGGTTTGAGCTAATTCAACGTGGTTTTATTGGATACTGTTGCCTGTATGACATCAACTCTGCTTATCCGTATGCTCTGACAACTCTTCTAGACATTACAAATGGTAGATGGATTAGATCAAAGGAGATTAATCCAAAAGCAAAGATCGGATTTTTTTACATATTTGCAGACATTGATGATTCTGTTAAGATATCTCCATTTCCATTTATCAAGAAAAACAGGACAATTTGTTATCCAACTGGAAAATTCAGAACCTATGTTACACTTGATGAATTAAAAATGGTAGAAGGAGATCCTAAAATAAGATACAGAATCTTAGAATCATATCAGTTTATTCCAAACAAGAACTGTGGTTATCCATTCAAAAAGTTCATTGAAGATCAGTACAAAAGAAGAATCAAACTAAGAAGCGAAAAGAATCACCTTGAAAGAGCAATCAAGATTATCTTAAATTCAATCTATGGTAAAACTGCACAACGAACCAACAAGGTGATGGGAAACTTGTTCAATCCTGTAATTGCATCATACATTACTGGTTTTACTAGGGCATACTTGTATCGATTCATGAAAGAACATAATTTAGAAAATGACGTTGTTGCCTTTGCCACAGATTCTATTGCAGTACGAAAAAAGATTCCAAATCTACACAGTGAAAAACTGGGTGAGATGAAACTAGACAAGGAAGAAAATGATGTTATTTTCCTTTCAAGTGGCTTTTACTTGTTTAACGGAATATGGAAAAAGCGTGGAATTGGCTATGATAATGAGAAAAAGCAGGAAATTGAGCATCTAGATTGTAAAATAGACGAGAATGGAGAGTTTTACATCAAGGTCAAGACCACTCGTACCACGCATATCAAAAGTGGCATTCTGTATAATATGCTCAAAAAGGTAGGCAAAATCGAAGAATGCGAGAAGAAAATAAACCTAAATTCAGACAAGAAGAGGTTTTGGCTTTCTGAATTGAAGTCGTTAAATAATGGTTCCTTTTGTGATTCTGTTGCCATGCCTATTGATTTGGTAGGAAAGTTGGTTTCAAAGGAAGAAGTTGAATTTTACGATGATGAAAAGTATGAGCCTGAAAGTGATCTTTAATACAGGCACGATTGATTAAGCGATCAGAACATGAAACGTGTTCCTATCACAAGTTTTATTAATGAAAATGTTGTGTGATCTACTGTAGAACATGACCAACTTGAGAGCGAGAAAGTTGTTGATAAAAAGGAGTATACGGCACAAATTCGCTGGAAAATGCGCCGTATGTAGAAAGTCTGGGCTACTGGAAGTAGACCATATCTTCCCCAAATCTAAGGGTGGTTCGGGCTATATATTTAATCTGCAATTCCTTTGTAGACACTGTAACGCAAAAAAGAGTTCAAAGCTCAGTTGGCAAGGTCACGGGAGGTGATATGAAATAGAAACTATAAAACACAAAAATCTTCATGTGGATCATATTCACCCAGAACGCACATACGATTTGACTGTGCTTCCTTTGGAAAGAATCGAACTTAACCCAAAGTATCTCGTTAGAGCTTTAGATCAAAAACACAAAGAACGATTGAAAAGCGAAATTAAGGAGGAGGGGTTGATAGAGCCAATCACTGTAAATCAGAATTCAAATGGAGGTTTCGAAATAATTGCAGGGCAACATAGGTATTATGCATGCAAGGAACTTGGCTTCACAGAAATAGATGCAAAAGTCTACGTAAATCTCACAGAGGCAGACAAAATGCTTCTTGGGTACATGTCAAATGAGGCAAGAAAGCGTCCTGCCGCAGGGAATAGGTATCATGCATTGTACACAATCTTTGAAGAGACAAAACGTGATCTTATCAAAGGGAAAACAACTCCGTCTGAAGAAGAAATCATCAACGAGACATACATGAAATCTAAGGGAAAGGTAAGTGAGATTGTTAGAGGACTTGTAGTGGACAGATTGAGAAACGATCCTGAATCACTAGCATACAAGTATGAATTAATTCAAAACGCTCAAGTTCCTAGAAAGAAGATCGTCAATGCAATAAGCCAAGGTAAGTATCCACTCTTTACAGCGCAAAATGTATTCAGTGCTTTATCTAACTTAGTCAGGCAAAAACCTGTAGATAAAGAAGAGGAAGAACAAGGTAAGAACTACAGAGAATACGAATACCGCAATGTACGAGAATTTTTCAACAGATTAGTTGAGGAGTTCATAGAACCGTGGATAAGTGTCAGAAACATAGATTCAGCAATAAACTTCGCTAGAATACATCCTTTCGATGCATTTACAAAACTCGTAGCTGAGATGTTAATCCAAGATGGATATCCTAGTTCCACCACGAAGACAGCACCATTCTTCCACAGTCAACAGATAGATTGGAACAGACTTTTCCAAAAGTTAAAGCCTCTAAAAGACAGCAATATCTGGAACTATCCACCCATCGCCCAACAAAGGAATGTGAATGATATTTTGTATCAATTACGCTACCTGATCCAGAATGGGAAATTTGCACCAGCATAATTCTCCCATTTCCTTTTTTTATACAAATTTTCTAATCCAAATTCATGTTCTATTTCTTGATCACGAAGTCTACTAGATTCTCTATGTAGACCTTACCTATGGTGATTTCCTGACACATAGACATACCGTCGCTTCTTTTTAGTCCATGCTTAAACTTGTAAGGTCTTTCCATCTGAAACGTTCTCTCTAATAGTTCCAAAAACCTACGAATCAAATCAGAATCCATTACAACTTTTCCTTCCCTTGTCCAAGTGTAGTCTTTTTTCTTGATTGATTGATCATAGTTCTGGTGATTCGCTAGCTTGTACACAGAATATTCCACTAGCCATCGAAAAGGTTCTATCAGATCATACACTAACGCTTGAAACGAAGAATGAGGTTTATGATAAAATCCATAGTACGAATCAAGTCCTACTGCGTTTACAAACTTGCAGATCTCACCAGCTAGAACGGTATAACCATAATTCAGTAAAGCGTTAATGATATCTCCAGCATAACGATTTGATAACACAAGACCTCCACCGTGCCTTGACTTAAAACCATATTTTGAGGGAATCAATTTTGCATAATTGTTAAAGTAGATATGACCACATCTTGATTCTAGGGTAAGAAAATCTCGATATTCCTTCAAATTTGGAATTGATTTTCTATATTGTTCTAGTTGTGAGATTCCTTTTCTCAAATCATCACGTTCAAGAGACTTTAGAAAATTAATCTGACTCTCAAGCTTTGAGTCTAGAATCCACTTTCTAAGATACAGAACTTTGACAGGATCTCGAAATGTGTCATATTGTGCGATTCTATATCTAGTAGAAGTGCTAGAATTCATCACATTATTCATGAAAGCGTGTGGATGTCCGTAAGTGTCAGTCAGTAAGACGTTGATGTTCTTTTCAGATAACAGTTTGATTGCTTCTGTGGATACGTATCCTTTTCCTGAGATTACTATTTTCTCGTATGGGATCTTTGTGATAAACCATTCTTCTTTTTCCGATTTTCCTGTGATGTCGTTTTGACCGTTTTTAAGAATTATTCTGTTATCTTTTAATCTAATTGAAACACCGTAGCCACGAAGAAGTTTGATGTTATAGTGGTTTTTCTTTCCTTTTAGAGTCATCTTCTTAATCAATAAAGTTCTGGGTATGGATCGTTAGGACGATTTTCTTTCCAGTATATTTCAGCTTGTTCTCCAAGCCATACAAACTGGTTCATGTAGAATGTACTTTTTCTTTTTTCTTGCTGATTCTTTACGTAATCCTTTAATGATTTCCAACATAATATGGTAGTATCAGCATGTAAATCCAAAAATTCTTCCTTTGGAATAATGTTCTTCTTGATTAACTCACCTATCTGATTAAAATGAGATGCGGTTATGCCCACTTCTTTGTAACGAGTTCTAATGTTAAAAACCTCGATATCTCCTGTTTTATCGTATTCTCTTTTTGCTTGGTATGTTATACTTCTGGCTATCCTATGTTCTTCATCACTCATAGTCTTGAAAATTTCCATTAATGCAGTTATTTTATTCTGCTTATCTGTAATCGCAATTTGTTTTCGATGGGCTAGGTAGCTGAGAATTAAGGTAATGATTGTAGCAATTCCAATTGCAATAGTACCACCAGCTAAGTACCCTGTATACGTAACTAATTGACGTTCATCATTCAGTTGGTTAGAAGTATTATTTTCGTTA
>MNFB01000056.1 GCA_001917995.1 Thaumarchaeota archaeon 13_1_40CM_4_38_7
TAGTTTCCTCATTATTCTGGACTCCTCTCCTTCTTCACATTTTATCAAGACAAACGCTGTAGGCATGATATCACCATTCACGGTTCCATTTAGAGCAGATTCTGTCAGGATGTACACTAACATGTATTTTTTGCACATTTGGTATTGTTTGAATCATTATATCATCTCATAATATAATGGCAAATAAGTGATACTCACTTTACAAGTAAGTAATATTTTTCACTAAAATTGTTCCTGTAGACTCACTCTAGCTCAACTCAGCGCATGTTTTTTAAATTGTAATCTTTCACATTAAATCAAATATGAAAACCCTACATCTTTCATTTACTATAATGTTGTCACTTGGAGCCATATTTCCGGGAACCAATGTAGCATTTTCACAAGAAATGCAATCAACTCAAGAGTATATTCAACTTATTCCGTTGGTGCCTACAGAAAATAGTAATGTCACCGCAATAATCAGGGTTTTCTCCTTGGACATCTATTGTGTGAACTACACAATTGACCATGTCCTTTCTGGTCATGATCTAGTATTGAATATAAGAACAAAAGCCAATCCGGAAGAAAAGTGCCCAATGCCTGCTGAATCAGACATCTTTCTTAGGCAAAGTATAGGACAGTTGGGTTTTGGCAATTACGATGTAAAATTACTGATAAATGGAACCCAAAAGGCGACAACCAAACTGTATGTAAGTCAGGGGGAGATAGAAATTATCTCTACTGGAAAATACACAGACGAACAAGGAGATGTACACATTGTTGGAGACGTAAAAAACACGGCTTTATATCCTGTCAAACTAGTGCAACTTGATATTACTTTTGTAAATGGTGATGAAATCATAGCAGATAAAAAATTGTATACAACTATGGCAGTATTGATGCCAAAGACGAGTTCTGGGTTTGATCTTCTGGTAGACTCGAAAAACCTGGAAGATATGAAATACTTTGTTAGGGCTACCTCGTTTCTTAAAGATACTAGCGAAATTCAACAGGGATTAAAATTATCAGCCATAGAATCTTCATGGCAGTCCTTCTCTGGAATTGGAACTGTCAGTGGCACGATTTGGAACACTGCAAACATAGATGCAAGTCAGGTCAAAGTAGTCTGCGTACTATACGATAAGAGTGGGATTAGAGTGCTAGATTCTATCTTTGATTATACAAATCCACCAACCATACAGTCAGGACAGAACGGTGACTTCGCTCTCTCAAGTCATTATCCAATAACTTCGGAATTTACAGCTCAATGTAATGCAGAATCTCCTCAGCTAGCAATTTCGTTAACAGAGACTGTGCCAGAATTTGCCATGCCGGTGCTCGTATATGTAGCAGGCCTCACTGTTATCATAATATTATTTAAAATAATTCCTACAAATAGTAAACAATCCTTAAATTTCATGCAGCGTATTTGATACCATGTCAGAGCAAGGTGCTATTGACAAGAACTCTCTGACACGGCGTGATTTTCTAAAGCTTCTTGGTGCAGCTGGTCTTGGTCTTGCGTTTGCCCCCTTTGTAGACTGGGGAAAGTACATGCCAAATCCGCAAACCGTAACCTTAACAAAGCAAGCGGTAATTCTTTCAGACGGCACTCGTGCCAATGTAAACACGTTTCCAATAAACCACCAAGAGGTAATCACATATCCGTCAACAGGGGATTCAGTTCTTGATAAGGAGGCATTTAAACAATGGAATCTAATCAGGCTTCCTGCAGACCTTGGTGGAAGTGTAAATGACGTTACTGCATTCCGTGTCTATAGTATCATTTGTTTGCATCTGTGGTGCGTTTGGAAATATGTACCTGTAGGTGAGGTTGCAGGAAATGACAAAGGACAATGTCCTTGTCATGGAAGCATGTATGATCCGCTTTCTGGAAAGGCAATTGCAGGTCCTGCGTCAGTTCAAGCTCCTCCATCAAATATTCTGCCAACACTAAATTTAGAAGCTGATAATCACGGGAATCTTTCGATAAAACCAGCCACATGGAATGTATACAAAAATGGTGTCATAGGATACGGAAGATTTGTTGCTACTTGATTCATAGGAAATGAAAATTCACTCTAATGCCTGTATGCTCTAAAAACTCTCTCAATAATCAAACCAGCTATGACAACTGAAAGTGTAAAGATGATTGACCAAAGTATATCAACTGCAATCCCAGCGCCTTGCTGTGCTTGAATCACCGGTGCCATGACCGGTGCAGCGCCATGCTCAACACCAGAGGGTGCAGGAACTGGCATTACTGCAGACGAACCAGTTGATGTTGTCGGGGCAGTGCTTGCTGCTGGGCCAAAACTGTTCGCTGCTTCCTGACTGGTACTTGTGGTTGCTTGCCCACCTGTGGCATTTGTTACGGTTGTAGTAGGGTTTGTTTTGGTATTCTGGGCAATCTGTGATACAAACCATGTTGCTACTGCGGCCACTGAAATAGAGCCAAACCTGTAAATTGCTTTAAATGAATTTGCAAGCGACTTGCTTGTCTTTGCCTTCTCCGTAAGGTTCGAAGGCAAAATGACAATCGCAAATCTAGATGATGTATAAAATTTCATGTCTTGCGTTTTTATGTTTTTTCCAACGTTAGTAAGTTTTACAATTCCCATCTCTTGCATTTTTTTTAAATGATATATGACCAGTGGAAGTGATGTACCAGTCTTTTGTGCAATTTGATTTGCGGTCAACACTTGATCAAATAATAATTTCAAGATGTTTCTACTTGAATCAGAGCTTAGTAACTCGCCAACTGATTTTATCTTCTCATCATCTGTTGAGATTATTTCTACCTTCTCAGCCAGTTCTATTGTATGAGTTTCCTGGTATTCATCCATGGTAGGTTTTTTGTTATCGCTTGCCATATGGTTATTTAATATTGCGGTTAAATTCAAATTTAATCAAACCCTATAAACATTTTTCGACATCTTATCTACAGGCCAAATGAAAAACATTGCACAGTATGTGATATTTTCCGCAATTGCTGCAGCTATAGTGGTCTTTTGCACTATAGGATTTCTTGCTCTTTATTCAAATAATTCTGAAGGACAGTTATCCTCAGCCAATGACAGGCATATTGGCATGATTCCATTCAATATCGTGCCGCTAGAGCCATCTTCGTCTTTGGGTCTAAAACAGTTCAACTCTACTGATGAGTTAAGAAATTTCCTCCTTGTTGCGCAGGCAAGAAATAATATGGCGTATCCTGCAACGCAGGCAAACAGCGCCGTAACAATGGCGCCGATGATGGGGCCGGTCGTGCCTACACCGTTTGGAGCAATTACTTCGGCCCCAACTTATTCTCAGGGTGCTGTGGCACCATCTACTGCAGAAAGTGGTATTGATTATTCTGCAACAAACATACAGGTAAGCAACGTGGACGAGCCGGATTTTCTGAAAAACGATGGCAAGTATGCGTATATTTTATCGCAGGACAAGCTGACAATAGTTGACGCATATCCAGGTGATACTGCAAAAATAGTTTCAAAAGTTGGGCTTGATGTAAAAGGCCAGTCACTTCAAAATATGTTCTTGAACAAAGACAGGCTTGTGATATTTTATAATGGAAACGACGAACAATACTCCATACCAAAATATGATTACATTCCAAATACTGTCTATACTCCTACGACACATGCCATAGTAATTGATGTGTCCGACAGGGAGAACCCAAAGATATTAAAAAACTATGAGGTAAATGGGAATTATTTCAGTGCAAGAATGATTGGGAATTACGTCTATTTTATCTCAACTAGTAACGTGGATTATAACAATCCCATACCTCCTGTTGTCAGACAATCATCACAAGCCATCATCTCACCCCCTGTCTATTATTATGACATGCCAGAGTCAAACTACAACTTTAACACCGTTACATCCTTTGATATTTTTGGAGACAAGATAAATTCACAAACCTACCTAATGGGCTCTACAGGAACACTTTACGTATCAACTGACGCAATCTACATAGCATATCAGAAGAATTATCCATACTATTATGGAATCGATTCCAAAGACAGATTCTTCAACGCTATAGTTCCGCTTTTGCCAGATGACGTACAAAATAGAATCAAGTCAATAAGTCAAAGTGAGATGGATCCTGATACAAAATGGGCCCAGATCTCAGACTTGATGCAAAATACTTACAATAACATGCCAGAAAGTGACAAGACACAACTTTTTGGCAAAATTCAAAGGGCATTACAAGACTATAATACAAAGGCACAAGAAGACTCGACAAAAACAGTGATTGAAAAAATTACAATAGATAACGAGACTCTCAAATATGTTGCGCACGGCCAGGTTCCAGGATATCTGCTAAACCAATATTCTATGGACCAGTCAGGCAATAAGTTCCGAGTTGCAACAACATCACAATATTACAACCAAGCAAATGGTAATGGGCAATCAAATAACGTCTATGTTCTTGACGAGTCGCTCAACATTGTAGGTAGCCTTGAAAAAATTGCTCCAAATGAGAAAATCTACTCTGCTCGCTTTATGGGTGATAAATTATACCTTGTAACATTTCATAGAATCGACCCATTCTTTGTAATTGACCTATCGGCAGACACACCAAAAGTGCTTGGCGCCTTGAAGATTCCAGGTTACTCTAGTTATTTGCATCCTTATGACGAAAATCACATAATAGGAATAGGAAAGGAGGTAACTCAAACCCAATATGGTAATTCCGAACCGCTTGGAGTCAAGATCTCACTATTTGATGTCTCAGATGTTAGCAATCCCGTTACCGTGGATACATACGAGATTGGAGGTCCAACATCAAACTCTGATGTCTTGTCAGATCCAAAAGCACTGTTATTTGATAAAGAAAAAAATATTCTTTCTCTTCCTATCTGGCAGCAACAAAATGGGCAACTTGTGCCGCTTGGGGAGGGTGTAACAGGTGGGCCAATTGCTGCAAATAATTGGCAGGGTTTCTATGTATTTGGGGTTGACCCAAGTCATGGTTTTCACTTGAAAGGAACGGTAGAGCACTACAATGGTACAGACTATGGATACTCTCAAGGAAGCAGATCGTTTTACATCAACGAATCCCTGTATACGGTCACGCCAAATCTGATGAAGATAAACGATCTAAATAACATTGGCCATGAGATAAACCAGATCCGACTTGAAAACACAGGACAGATAATCAAATATCTGCCACAGTAAAATTTGATTTTTCTGCAAAAGTGGACCAAAAATCAGATCATTATGGTAGTCAATAGTGCTCTCAAGAGATGTTATCTCCTAGTAACTCATATGCTATAGTATGGAAAGAAAATGCATTCTCTGTGGTTGCAAAGACCATAAGCTAATTGGTTGTAATAAACACCTGTCTAAACGCTGTAGTTGTTTTGCAAAATGAGTTTATCTGGATCTAATTATGATAAAATACTGCTCCAGAAGAAAGCTACTGATTGAAACTACGCCAATTTTTTAGATTGTAACAGTATCGCACCTAATTGTGACAAGATAACTGAGGAGTGTACTTTTTGACTAATTCTTAAATTGGCTTTGGACTGTAAGATTTGGAAGCTTACAAAAGTTTCAGATTTTTCATTTATAAAAAACGCCTTAATAAATTGCCTACATCTAACAAAAATAAAGGTAGGGTTGAGAGCTGAAGGGCTCTCATTTACTATGTAGTTGTATGTTGCCGCCGCCCAGATAGTTACCTGTTGCATAGTACGACGTCCCAGCTGGGGGGCCAGAACCATCAGTCGGGCAACCAGTTGATGAAGCCCATTCCCACATGGCAAAGTAGTCGGTGTTCTTACCTGGCTCTCCGTTGTCTTGCACGTAGACCTTGTAGCAGAATCCAGTTTCACCATTGACCCTTGCGTCACCGCCAAATATTCTAGATTTGTCAAAGTCACCGCATTTGTAGTATGCCACATCTAGTGCGTGCACGTTCATTCCGTTGTTATGGTCGTGATACTCAAAGTTTCCTCTTGGATTAGTTCCGCCATTCTTGTACCCAGCCACAAAGCCAAAGGTTCCCTTGTTCGGTGGTGGCTGTACCCATCCTCCTCCGGTTGTAAAGTCAATACAACTGGTTTCCCAGCCATAAGCGGTTGGAACGAGACCTAGGGTGAATAGAGCACCAAGTGTGGTTGAGCAGGAAACTGAACTGTAGGCGCTGGAAACTATCACGTCGGTTCCAAGAGCCGTGTGCAAGTGGAGCGCGTTCACTGTTATGCTGTTAGGGGTGACAGTCTGCTCGTTTATGGTGAGTGTCAACACTCCTGGCACAGACACAACCTGGTTTGGTTGTCCAGTGACCTGAATGTTTTGCCCGGCCATGGTAAGACTTGTGATGTCACTCGATCCGGAAACTCCAGAGCAAGTAGCATGCGATGTCGCCATTGCAAAGTATGCAGTTATCTGATTTGGATCACCTGGTAGCAACACCAATGAACCTAATCCCGCTTGGCTCTCAGCATCAGAAGAGCCCATAGTAACTGATACCAGTCCATCTGCTGTGGCTAATGGATTCTGTATAGTTATAGGAGTCGCATCGATCTCGCTTCCTGATGACAGCAATGGACCAGTGTCCATGAAGTTAACTTGTCCAAGCGGTGAGCTTATTGATATGGCTTTAGCTTCGCCGCCAACGGTTGTGGTAGCATAAGCCTGGTTTATGGCTGGAACAATTACGCCAGTCACCAAGATCATTGCCGTCAAGACCGCTGCAACCGAGATCCTGAATTGAGCGTGCTTGATATTGATAGTCATTGCTTTCTTTGTGTGTCGATTCTTTATATGACAAGTACGAAAATTTACGTGAACATTTGCAAATTAGGTCGAGTCAGTATCCAAAAAACTGGTGTATGACTCCCTGACATGATACTGTATTTTGGAATAGATGTCAAAAGTATAGAACAAGATCTGTTGTATGGCTTCATGATCGGCAATTATGGCAATTATCTAGAACTTAGAAAATGAAAACTCTACACTCTGGTATCAAGTTGTTGATTTAGTAACAAAGATGGTTTGTATATGGCACTCAACCTGATGGTTCCATATAGAGATAAACCACGGTGCTTTGTCCTGCATCACTCATATTGATATACCAATTTCCTGTCTCATAAGACGAATAGGTTGGAAAGAACATGGTATAAGTGCCATCAGACATTACAGAGGCAAAAGAACTGTACGTATTTTGTGACGGACTAACTAAAATTCCACTAACAGTAGTAGAAGGTTGGCCTATTCCTGATACCTGAATGGTGTCTCCTTTTTGGTAGATAGCTTTGTCAGTGTATGCTGTTAGAGTGGAGGAACCAGATGATGATACTATGGTAAAAGAAAGCA
>MNFB01000049.1 GCA_001917995.1 Thaumarchaeota archaeon 13_1_40CM_4_38_7
TCACATCCAGGCTTCAGTTGAAATCAATGCGGCGCGTGATAAAGTTTGGAATATAATATCTGATCTTGACTCAGAACCAAAATTTTGGAAGGGGACTAAAGAAATAAAAAACATATCAAAGGAAGGAAACGTCGTTAACCGAGAAATTACCATAGCGTTTAGAGATTCTAAATGCATGCAAAAAGTAACAATTTATCCAAATGAAAAAATTCATGCTGAATTTACAAAAGGGATTATCGATGGAACTAAGACAATTTCTGTTAGTACGCTAAGCAATAGAACTAGACTAGATGTAGTCTGGGACATTAAACTTTCTGGTATGATGGGGATGTTTACTGGAATGATTAAGAAGCATATCCAAGGTGGCACAGAGCAGGCCCTCCAAAGCATAAAACAAGAAGCCGAGAGATAATTCAATGTATTTTGTTTTAGATGTATTCAACTATGTTCTATCAGCTATTCTAGTGTGCGTTGCATTAACTTGGGTACTTTTGATTAGGTCGATGTGGATTACATTTCGTGATTCTCCTTTGTTGGATCAATTCAATTCACAACCACATGTAAGACCAAAAGTATCAGTAATCTTACCTGCAAGAAACGAGGAGGGATTTATTGAAAGGTGTCTCAAGTCCCTAATAGAACAGGACTACGAAAATTATGAGATAATTGCAGTGGATGATAGGTCAGATGATAAAACTGGAGAGATCATAAAGAAAATTGCTCAAAAAAACTCCAATCTAGTATATGTTCTTGCAGAGCCTAAACCTGAAAAATGGACTGGCAAAAATTGGGCCTGTATTGAAGGCTTCAAAAAATCTTCAGGTGAACTGGTACTTTTTACTGATGCTGACACATATCATTCAAAGGGAGTAATTTCCCTGGCAGTGGATCATATGATGAGCCAAGATTTAGATGCACTTACAGTAATTCCCAAAATGCTTTGTCTTGATAGATGGACTAGGATTACTTTACCAGTATTATCGACGTTTTTGCATACAAGATTCTCTGCTCTTAGAGTCAATGACTCTTCTAAAAAAACTGGATATTTCTTTGGTAGTTTCTTTATTATTAAAAAGAAAACATACGAGGCAGTTGGTACTCATGAGGGCGTAAAAGGTGAGATAGTAGAGGATGGTGCATTAGGCAAAAAAGTAAAAGCGGCAGGTTTTAAGCTTAAAATGGTCCGCGGAGAACATCTAGTTGAGGCAGTATGGGCAAGGGATTGGCCAACACTTTGGCACGCACTTAAACGATTAATGGTTCCGCTTTATCTCCAGGCTCAAGCAGTTGCCGTAGGAATTTTTTTTGCGGTTCTTTTCTTGTTGTTTATGCCGTTTGCGATTTTAGTTTATTCTACTAGCTTTGCGACACTTTCTTCTTCTTTTACAAGTCTCTTTGGAATATCACTTGTTAGTTCAATCCTTGTCTATGTCGCAAGTGTAATTGATGCCAAGAAGGGACTTTCTCTTAGCGTCAGGTATGCCTTACTATCTCCTATTGGAAGTGCTATCATAGTAGCTGGATTTGCAAGTGGCATCCTGCATGCAAAAAGAAGCGATGCCGTGACTTGGAGAGGGAGAACATACTCTATGATAGACACAATTCAAAATCCGATAAGCCTGTGAGTAAGAATTATAGAGGAATCCACTGTACCACTAGCTTCTTGGATAAAACTACTGCGATTTTGTGTGGAGCATATGGCGTGATTATAATGTCACTTGTTATCATATTTGCCCTAGCACCTGCAAAAACAGATGCATCACACCAGATAGACACGTCAAATGTCGGCATCAATCAAGTTAATCCGAATTTAAGCAGTTCACCAAACCTGGCTGATCTGTTTTCCAAGTCAGATGACGGAGTGGTTCAGATAATAGTTCGAAAATCAAATGATTCGGCAACTGATAGAAATATCGGTTCTGGAATTGTTTACGATTATAATGGTCACATCATAACAAACAATCATGTGGTAGCCGATGCCCAGAAAATTAGAGTTGTATTCCATGATGGCCAATCCTATTCAGCCAAAGTTATTGGTACAGATCCATTTGCAGACCTTGCAATTGTCAAAGTAGACGCCAGCCCTGAGGTTTTTCACCCCCTACAACTTGGCGATTCGTCTACGCTTCGGATAGGAGATGAGGTAGCGGCAATAGGAAGTCCTTTTGGACTAACAGGTTCCATGACATCTGGGATAATTAGTCAGACTGGCAGGTTGTTAACACCACCTAACGCTGGTTCGTTTTCAATACCAAATGTTATTCAAACTGATGCTGCAATAAATCCTGGTAATTCAGGCGGTCCACTACTTGATATGCAAGGTGATGTAATTGGAATTACCACTGCGATTCAATCTAGCACTGGAGAATTTTCAGGCATAGGTTTTGCAATACCCTCAAACACTATGAAAAGAATAATCCCTGCCCTTATAGAAGACGGATTTTACAAACATTCTTGGCTTGGAATATCTGGAAGCAGTATAGATCCTGATTTGTCAAGCATTCTAGAACTTCCTGTACAAAATGGCTTTCTAATTCAAGATGTAGTTCCTAATAGTCCTGCTGCAAAAGCCGGTCTACAGGGTTATAAAGAAATCAAAACAATTGATGGAGCCAAGTATAAAGTGGGAGGCGACATTATTGTTGGAGTAGATGGAAATTCTGTAGAGAAAATTGAGGATATCCTCAATTACTTGCAAGATCAAAGATCTGTTGGGGATTCAATTACTTTGAATATAATTCGAGACGGGGATAAGATGGAAGTAAATCTGACCTTGCAAGAAAGACCTAATCTGATACAGTAGTACAAGCATAAATACAACTGCTTTAGCTACATGACTAGTTGAGTACACTTGTCTTAAGTTCTGAACTACTAAACAGGTTGGTTGATGGAAAAGAACTATCCAAAGATGATGTGTATGAGATTTATCAGGATGCGGAAAGAGATCCTTCAGAACTTTACAAAACGGCTCAATTTCTAAGAAATAAAAACAAAGGGCACATAGTTACATATTCAAGAAAAGTATTTTTCAATTTAATTAACCTCTGCCGTGACTCCTGCGCGTATTGTACATACAAATCAGAGCCATTGGAGGCAAAGATTTCAATGATGACAAAGCAGGACATACAGAATTTAATTACGATGGGCAGGAGGTACAAGTGCACCGAGGCCCTTTTTGTTACCGGAGAAAGGCCAGAACAAAAATATCAAGAGGCCAGAACTTGGCTAAAACAAAACGGCTTTTCCAGTACTGCTGAGTATTTAGCATATGCCTCGGAAATAGTGCTATCGGCTGGACTTTTTCCTCATACTAATGCTGGAAAACTTACGAAAGCAGAGATGAGTGAACTAAAAAAGACAAACGTAAGCCTTGGCCTGATGCTTGAGAACGCTAGTGAAAGGCTTTCTGGGAAGAACATGCCACATGAATTTGCTCCAAGCAAGAATCCCAAAGCAAGAATTAAAGTCTTAGAAAATGCAGGAGAGCTAAGAATACCCATGACCACAGGGCTTCTAATAGGAATTGGCGAAAGCCCGTTTGAATTAATTGAGTCTATTTATGCTATAAAAGAAATTCATAAGAAATTTGGACACATTCAGGAAATAATCTTGCAGAACTTTCAACCCAAACCAGATACCGTGATGAAGGATATTCCAAGTCCGCAGGAAAGATATTTTAGAACATTTGTTGCACTAACGAGAGTAATTATGCCAGAAATGAATATTCAAATACCGCCAAATCTTTCTCCGATTTCTTATTTTGATTTTCTGTCTGTTGGCATAAATGATTGGGGAGGTATTTCTCCAATTACCCCTGATTATGTGAATCCCGAATTTCCTTGGCCTTCAATAGAGTCCATAGAAAGAAACTGTACTAATGCAGGTTTTCAATTACGCGCAAGATTGCCGATTTATCCAGAATTCGTGTCATTTGTTAGTTCTAATTTGAAATCTAAGATAATGGAAGTAGCTGACTCTGGTGGATTTGTGAAAGAAGGGTACCTTAAATGAGCATACAAACGTCACTATTTGATTCACTTCTAAGACAGGTAGACCCTATAATAGCTAAAACATTGGACAGGGCATTATCAGAAAAGGAGATTTCTGTAAGCGAGGCCTCCAAATTGTTTTACGCTAAAGGAATTGATTTTCATTTAATTGGGATGGTGGCAGATGAACTTCGTAAACGAAAAGTTGGAGACATTGTAACTTACGTGGTAAATAGAAACATCAACTTTACCAATGTATGTATAAAGCAATGTGGATTCTGCGCCTTCAGTAGGGATTTTCGTGAAGAAGAAGGATATTTCTTGCCTATAGAGGAGATAGTAAGACGAGCAAAAGAGGCAAGAGCACTAGGTGCTACAGAGGTATGTGTTCAGGCAGGCCTTCCACCACATATGGACAAGCGTATGTATGAGAACATTTGCAGAGCAATAAAAAAAGAAGCAGGCGATATCCACATACATGGATTTTCTCCTGAGGAGGTACTTTATGGAGCAACATTATCAAATCTTTCAATAAAAGAATACTTGACACGATTAAAAGATGCTGGTGTTAATTCTCTTCCCGGTACTGCTGCTGAAATTTTAGATCAGGGTCTACGTGATAAGATTTCGCCTGGGAGAATTAGCGTTAAGAAATGGATTGAGGTAATCAAGACCGCCCATAGAATAGGCATACCTTCTACTTCTACGATAATGTTTGGCCATTTAGAGACGCCTGAAGACAGAGCCAAGCACATAGATCTTATCCGTAACATACAAAAAGAAACTGGAGGTTTTACTGAATTTGTACCCCTAAATTTCATCCATTCCGAGGCGCCAATGCATACAAAAAACTTGCATCCAAATCTGAAAAATGGTGCAGACGGACAAGATGTACTATTAATGCATGCGGTATCTCGCATCATGCTAAATAATTACATAAACAACATTCAAACCTCTTGGGTCAAGGA
The DNA here is from genome assembly GCA_001917995.1 of Thaumarchaeota archaeon 13_1_40CM_4_38_7. Taxonomy (GTDB): domain Archaea; phylum Thermoproteota; class Nitrososphaeria; order Nitrososphaerales; family Nitrosopumilaceae; genus Nitrosotalea. Next base: position 4,958 of record MNFB01000049.1, read on the forward strand.
AGGTTCAAACTTGGCACAACTTTTGCTTTCGTGGGGAGCAAATGATTTCGGTGGAACACTTATCAACGAAAGCATCTCGACTGCGGCAGGTGCAAAATATGGTCAACTGTTAAAACCACGTGAGATTAGACGATTGATTAGACAGGTAGACAGGATTCCAGCGCAGAGGACAACTTCCTATAAGATCATCAAGACTTTTAGTTCAGACGAATACGAAGATCCACTAGATGAAATTCAAGACACAGCCCAGTTTGGATCATATCACGAATTAATTAAACTAGATAGATACAGATACAAAAGTGCTAGGAGAAACTAGTTGTCAAAATGCGAAAGCATACTACGGAAAGCCAAGGGTTTACAATTAGACGAATGTGAAGCCATTTTCATTGACAAAAAGGTTACTACGATAAGGATAACAGACTCTGAGATAGCAGAGACAAAGCAAAACGAAGAGAGAGGTCTTGCCATACGTATAATCGATAAAAAAAAAATATTTTCAGCTAGAGCAAGCATATCAGATGACGAGAATAATATCTTCGAAAGAGCTTTGCAAGCAAAATCCCTTATTCAACCAAAAACATTTTGGAAATCTCTTCCTTTTGCTTCCAAGTATACAAAAATCGAAAAGACTTATGATAAGAGACTTGAGGAAATTTCCGGTCCTCAAGCAATCGACATTGCAAATACCATGATAAATTCGACAACTCACAAACAGATAACACGAATTTCTGGCTCACTGAATATAGTCTCAGAACAATTTGAGATAATGAATACCCATGGATTAAACTGTTCAGAAAAAACAACATATGTTGCTGGCAGCATAAATGCCGATTTTGTTAATGGATCTGATACCATTAGTGGAGTGGGCGCAGCCTGCTCAAGAACCCTTGATGGGTTTTCTCCAGAAACTATTGGAAGCGAAGCTTCTACTATGTGCATAAATTCAATAAATCCCACAAGCGTCGAGTCAGACACTTATGCCATAATTTTTGAGCCGTATGCAATAGGAGAAATGTTAGCTTTTGTTTTTGCCTCAAACTTTAATCTAAAGACCTATTCTGAGAAGAGAAGCTGTTTTACAGATAAGATAGGAAAAAAAATTTCCTCAAACGACTTTAGCTTAATTGACGATCCACATAGCCCAGAAGGAATAGGAAGTAAGCCATTTGATGATGAGGGAATTCCTACCGCACCAAAATATCTCATAGAATCAGGAATCTTTTCTAATACTTTTTCTGACTCGTTTTATGCATTCAAGGAGGGCACTGAGCCAAGCGGAAATGCCACAAGAATGGGTTCCCCAATGGGGCGAGATGCACTCCCCATACCAACGCCTCTTCCACATAACCTTAGGGTAAAAGACGGCAGTATGAAAAAGGATGAGATAGTCAAAGAGACAAAAAAGGGCCTGCTTGTTGGAAGACTGTGGTATACTTATCCAGTTAATCCAGAGCGTGGCGATTTTTCGTGCACGGCAAGAAGTGGAATTAGAATAATAGAAAATGGTCAGATCAAGAGTCCTGGCAAGCCTGTAAGGATAGTGCACAATCTACCAATTTTACTTCAGAATATATCATCAGTAGGAAATGATTCAAGAAATGTTCTTCAATGGAATGCACTTCCATGCATAACTCCGTCCGTAAGGGTTGATTCTATCAAAATCACACCGCTCTAAAAAGACGGAAGAACAAATTGAAATCCTATTCCAATGGCGTAAAGAACTAGTAGTAGTATACCTGATTTTAAATCGAGTTTATTTCTAAACATTGGTATCAATGCTACAATGGTAATTACTGTAACAAGTATCATCTGATTTTCTAAGAGAGAAGTGTTTGGAATCTTTGCTGTAAACCCTTTGTAGCTCATAGCAGCAAAAACTGCAACAGAGAGTAGCAAAGTATTGTTTAAGATTTTGGAACCTAATACATTTGCAACTGCAATCGAAGCGCCTCCCATTCCTTTTCTTGCCAAAAAAATCATCGATATTTTTTCAGGCATTTCTCCCGCCAAGGGACTAATAATTACTGCCAACACTACAACTGAAACTCCCATGTCTAATGATACTCCCTCAAGTGAATGAACAAACGGTTCGGCTCCTATGAAAATTCCAGCAGTGCCTGCTACAAAGAGTATCATCGAACGGATAAAATGTTTTTTGGATTTTTTCGTGAGTTCATTGTGAAGCTCGACTTCAAGTGGTTTTGAGAGCTTTTCTTTTTTCATTTCTCTAAATGCAAAATATAGATACGCCCCAAAAAGTCCCGTAAATATAATGCCATCCATTACATCATATCCGTCAATAAACATTATTGCTCCTATGACGGCTGTAATAACAAGCAGAATTTTGTCTAGCTTGAATTCTTTTACGTCGATGAATTTTTGTGGCGCCTTGGAAAGTCTGGTCGTTGCAATAATCGACATTATTGATAATCCTAATGTCATCATGAACAAATTACTTCCAAGTGCAGAACCAATTGCTGTATCGTATGAGCCGTCCTTTGCAGCTGCTACCACAATACCGATTTCAGGCAGTGTGGTTGCTATACTAAGCAGGGTTCTACCTACGAACCTTCCCCCCCATCTTTCTGCTAGATGTTCTGCTCCGTCTGATAGCAGCCAGCTTGCAAAGATAAGCTCTCCCAGCCATCCTAAGAGAAAAAGAACGTTATCTGCCAACCTCTATCTTTGCCAAGTTATATTCTATTATTTGTGACGATCAGCTAAATTTGGGAAAAGGGTTACTTAAAGACAGAAATTTGAGATAAACTACAGGTTGCCCACAAGAATAACACGAGTCATTGTTCTTTGACTATTATCATGGTTAGAGTCGATTTTATCCCACCCAATTTTCTAACTCTTGTTGTAATGGCCTCACGCAATTCTTCCATTGAACCTGATTCTATAACCATCAAGACATCATAAACCCCATAAACTGGATAAACTTCTCTTACTTGAGGGATTTTTTTGAGTTCATTTACGATCTGAGTTTCTTGCCCTAGCTCTGAGTTCATGAGAACAAACGCACTATGCATAAGGAAATTGACGACATCTTGGATAAAAACAAATTGTATTTGTCCAAAAAAACTAGTATGCAGCTCAATAAAGTTGTCTAGTTAAAATTAATAAGGTACTATACCGTACAAATACCGTAATATGACGACCCGATTAACCTACATACCAATTGAAGTGGCCGATCAATTTTCTGACTTTATCATAAAACGAGGCGAACAAGTATTGGATTCAGTGAGGGCAAGAGCACGGGACTTTAGCACTATATCTATTCTCAAATTACTTTACCAATTGCGATGCAGCCCAATGACTTTTTCAGATCTGTATATGAAGTCAAATATACGAATGAAAAGATCTTTTCTAAATTATCTGCATCTTTGTATGAAGTATAATTTTATCAGAAAAGAACCCGCCGGTTTTAACATGATGTATCACATAACGGACAAGGGGCGAATCATGCTAGACCTATTTGTGCTCAAAGATAACTAACTCATTAATCTTAAGTGACTTTCTACTTTCATTGTCAGAAGTTTAACATAAGAATCCAAATATCAATTTTAATTATTTCGTGCATGTCACAAATGATCCCAATTGATTCTTACCTGTAGTATAATAATGCTATCTCTTCTAATCGTGGTTTGAAATATAACTACATTTTATGTCAGTTACTTCATGTAGACAGTTAACAATATTCAGTTTCTTATTATCTGGAAAGTTGCACAGTAACTGTTACATTATTTCTGAATATATCGATGCCAACTCTCTCGAAAGCGGATTTGTATTTTATTACCTTTCTTCCGTGACTGAAAGTAAATCCATCTGGTATGAGTAGACCTTGTTGAACTAGTGACATAATTTTTCTGTAAGCAGATGTTTGAGGAATCTTACAAATACGTAGCATCTCCATTAGCGTCTTAGAAGCATCAGAAGTTTTTTCAAGAATTTTTCTTTTATCAACATCTGCATAGTTTTCAATAATTAATATTACAAGTGACGGGTCCTCAATTTTTATGAAGTTATCGTCATGATACAGCGTTTTTTTAGATGATTTTAATTCATCCAACAAAGAGTGTAAATTTACAGTATTTGCCATATAATGCTCTGAATAATGTTTAGCAAGATTAGCATCATGCTTGTCTTTTTCTCCCAATAGTGGATCCATATAGAGACAGTCTTGTAGCAAAATAAAAATCCGTTCTGCCAAAACTGGAAATGTGTATGGCTATTTAATACCCTACTTGGCAGCGTCAATAATTCGGCTTAGCGATTTGATTGATTCGGGTACTCGACGCATTTCTTAATATCCCTCAAATAGTTGAAACCTAACAGACGATATTAAGAGCAAAGATTGCAATACTTAACATTTTGGCAATAGCACAGTTTTTTTATCTGAAAATGACAGCTTGAGATCATTGACTATAACTTACAAAGATGCGGGAATTGATATAAAAAGAATAAAACAGAGTCAGGCAACAATCGGTAGATTAATTGCATCTACGCATAAATTACAAAAGAAAGTAAAAACGTTATCTGGATTTGGGCATTATGCCGGAATTGTAGAAATTCCTGGAGGTAAGTTACTTGCTACTCACACAGACGGAGTAGGTACTAAAGTGATCATCGCGCAAATGATGAAAAAGTATGACACTATAGGTATTGATTGCGTGGCGATGAACGTTAATGATATCATATGTACTGGGGCCACACCAATATCTTTCGTTGATTACATTGCGGCAAACAGAAATGATCAAGAAATCTTCAAGCAAATTGTAAGAGGCCTAGTGAAAGGAGCCAAAAAGGCCCAAGTGCCAATAGTGGGAGGCGAAACAGCTATTCTACCCGACATTATATCAGCAAGAAATTTTTCATTTGATCTAGCAGGAATGACAGTAGGCATCCTCAATAAACATGAGATGGTGCTAGGCGACATGATAACTCCTGGGAACATAATAATTGGAGTAAAAAGTAGCGGCCTTCATTCTAACGGATATTCGCTTGCTCGAAAAGTCTTGTTATCAAAATATTCCTTGCGACATAAGATAAAAGGAGTTGGCACGTTAGGTGATTTACTCCTCGAGCCCACAGAGATTTACGTGCAACCGGTTCTTGAAGCTTTGAGGGAGTGTGACATACATGGCCTTGCACATATAACAGGTGGTTCTTTTACGAAGCTTTTACGTCTAAAAAAGACAGGATACGTGCTTGATAATTTACCAGAGCCTCCAGAAATATTTCAAATAATAGAAAACGAGGATGTGGAAAAAGAAGAAATGTACAAGACATTTAACATGGGCGTTGGCTTTTGCCTAATTGCGCCAGAAGACGAAGAAGAGCAAATATTTGAGATCTTCAAAAAACATAGATTGCATAGTAGGCAGATAGGCCAAATCACAGAAAAAAAAGGCGTTTATATTGATTCTCTTCGAATAGCATAAAACATTGCTAGATAACCAAGAGAGTCATTGTTGTTTGTACGTGAGGGATCTTTCTTATCTTCATAACCATATTTTCTAGCTCTTGGGTGCTGTCAGTCTCAAGTTTGCACATGATATCGTATAGTCCCATCACAATGTTTGCTTCTCGAACCTTGCGAATGTCCAGTATACGGTCAAATACATGCAATTCCTTTCCTGTATCGCAGTGAACTGCGACATATCCTAATGCCATCCCATATGCTCTTAAGAGATCTAGATCTTCGTTAACAAAATGCCTTGCTTAACATAGTTAACCTGCTCATAGACACGTCCACAAATTGAGATGCAATTAATGATGAAAAGAGATCCTCTGGGTGAGTGCTTTTGTTTGATATTTACTAGATTAGGATTTAATACCCAAATTAGTTCTAACAAGGCGTGCAACGCGCTGAGATCAGCTTCGAGGATGCATGCAGAGAGATTTCGCAGAATCTTCTTACAATTAGTAATCCCACAAACAAAGATGTCAAGAAGGAAATCAAACGAATCTGCATTAAATACTCCTTAGAGAAAATACCAAGAAATTACGAGATCCTTGCTTCTGTTAGCGGTTCTGATTTTGGAAAACTACAAAAGGCCCTAGTAAGAAAACCTGTCAAGACAGCATCCGGTGTAGCTGTGATTGCTTTAATGCCAAAACCATATGCATGCCCTCATGGAAGATGTACGTATTGTCCTGGAGGTGTAGAATTTAATACCCCAAACAGCTACACTGGTAGAGAACCTTCAACGCAAAATGCCATAGCAAACAACTATGATCCAAAAAAGCAAATTCTTGATAAACTAGATCATCTAATATCATATGGGCACGACAGTACAAAGCTTGAGTTAGTTATAGTCGGAGGCACATTTCTTTTCATGCCACATGATTATCAAATTAATTTTATTAAATCGTGCTTTGATGCGTTAAATGGATTTGACTCAGAGGATATAGAATCTGCAAAGAAAAATAACGAAACTGCCAACATACGAAATGTTGGGTTTACCATAGAGACAAAACCTGACTATTGTAAAAAGCAACATGTTGACTGGATGCTAGATTATGGCATAACAAGAGTTGAGATTGGAGTTCAGACTCTACATGAAAAAGTATATGAAATTGTTAACAGAGGACATACCTTCAATGACGTGATAGAATCTTTTCAAATTTCAAAGGACGCTGGTTACAAAATTGTGGCGCACATGATGCCAGGTCTTCCCACAATGAGCCCAGAAGAAGACATAAAAGACTTTAGAAAACTCTTTTCTGATCCTTCCCTTCGACCTGATATGCTCAAGATTTATCCTACTCTCATACTTGAAAATACCAGGCTTTATCAATCGTACAAAGATGGCAAATTTATACCGTATTCTGAGGATGACATGATAAAAGTACTCACTGAAATTAAGAAAATGATTCCTAGATGGGTAAGAATAATGAGACTTCAACGCGAAATATCTTCTGACCAAATAATTGCCGGACCCAAGCTTGGAAACCTGCGTCAAATAGTTCAGCAGAATCTACAAAAACATAATTTATCCTGCAAGTGCATTAGATGCAGGGAAGCTGGATTATCAGAGGATTCGGTTAATATTGACGATATCAGTCTACACCGAAATAATTATGACTCATCAGGCGGGCAGGAAGTCTTTCTATCATATGATGATTCAAATGACAAAATATTTGGATTTTTGAGACTGCGAAAACCAAGTGCTAATGCTCATAGAAAAGAGGTTACCAGAAATACATGCATTGTAAGGGAACTTCATGTTTATGGAAAATCTCTCAAGCTAGGAGAGCGCGATAGAGATAGCATGCAACATCTTGGTTTAGGCAAAAAATTGATGAAAGAAGCCGAACGAATTTCCAGCGAAGAGCTTGATGCAAAGAGTTTACTAGTAATAAGTGCCGTTGGTACAAGAGAATATTATAGAAAACTTGGATATGCTTCTCTGGGGCCATACATGTCAAAGGAATTGGTATAATGGAAGAGCAACAAATCATTGGAAAAGGAATTTGGATAGACAAACTCGCTGATGAGCTTTTGGAAAGAGAAAAATCACTTGGTAGAAGTACTTCTCTCATCATAGTAGAAAGTGGTCTTGGAGCATCAGGAATTCCTCACATAGGAAGTTTAGGTGATGCAGCCAGAGCGTATGGGATAAAACTTGCTCTTGAAAACTTTGGATACAAATCTGAATTGATTGCATATTCAGATGATGTAGATGGACTGCGCAAAATTCCGGAAGGATTACCAGATTGGTTAAATGAACACATTGCAAAACCAGTTTGCCTAATTCCAGATCCCTTTAGTTGCCATGATTCTTATGGACTTCATATGAGCAGTCTTCTTCTTGACGGACTTGACAATCTTGGGATAAAGTACAGATTTCAGCGTGGAATAGACACCTATCGAAATGGGTTATTGAAAGAACAGATCCACGTCATACTAACAAACAGCAAAAAAATTGGTGAAAAAATTGCCGAGATGGTAGGCCAGGAAAAATATCAAGAAGCACTGCCTTACTTTCCTGTTTGTGCAAACTGCGGAAGACTGTATACTGCAATAGCCTACGAATATTTACCTGATGAAAAGAAGATCAAGTACAAGTGTAGTGGTACCACGATAGGCTCAAAAGGTCTGTCAGGGTGTGGGTATGACGGTATTGCGGATATCGGAAAGGATCTAGGCAAACTTGCATGGAAGGTAGAATTTGCTGCCCGGTGGCAAGCATTTGATGTACGATTTGAAGCATATGGCAAAGACATCATGGACTCAGTCAAGGTAAATGATTGGGTTTCTGATGAGATACTTGGATTTGCGCACCCTACCCATGTAAAATATGAGATGTTCCTTGATAAGGGTGGCAAAAAGATCTCAAAATCACAGGGAAACGTCGTAACATCGCAGGCTTGGCTAAGATATGGTACTCCAAAATCAATTCTCCTATTACTTTACAAGAGAATTACTGGAACTAGAGAAGTTGGTTTTGAGGACATTCCAGCGTTAATGGATGAGTATAATGAGCTTGAGAACATTTACTTTGGAAAAATAAAACTGGACAACGAGATGAAAACTATAAAGACAAAAGGCTTGTATGAATATGTCAATCTTCTAAATCCACCAAAGAATACAAAACCATATGTTAACTATAGATTGTTAATTCAGCTTTGCAAGATATTTAGAGAAGATAGAATACCAAAAGTAACAAAGAAACTTATTGAATACGGTACCATTAAAGAATCATCTCCAGAAGTAGATGAACTCATAACACTAGCGGGCAATTATGCTGATGATTTTGACAAACCAACAAAGGTTGAACTCCAAATAAATGATATGTCGAAGAAGGCATTATCTGAGTTGTCAGGTCTCTTATCTTCTGAAAATGAACCAGATGATCTTCAAAATGTCATATATCAAATTGCAAAAAACAATGGAATTCAGCCAAAGGATTTTTTTAAGATATTATACCAGATAATTTTGGCCGCAGAGCGCGGGCCAAAATTAGGGCCATTCATCATAGACATTGGAAGAAAGAAAGTAGCGCAAGCAATAACCGAATACCTATAAGATATGGCTCACAGCGAGCACAATAGACCAAAAGGAAGTGGAATAATACTAATTGCCATAGGAATTTTGATTTTTATTTTTGCGCCAGGATACTTTAAGCAAGATATCACTGGAGGCTTGGCTGTAATCATATTGGGATTTGTTCTAGGTGGAATTGGCTTTTACATTAGTTTTCTAAAGAAAAGGACCTAAAATTCAATTCTGCTTTATCTTCCTAATATATAGAGAGGAATACTTTTCTTACCATAGGCAACAGAGGTATATTTATGGGCCTATTTGGACGAACAAAAAAAGAATCCAAAAAATCGGAGATTGAGAAAGATACAAAGGCTTCCTATGAGGTAGAAAAAGAAGAATATCAAAGCGAGCTTGAGAAACTAAGAGAAGAGATTCATGAAACTGCGCAAACACTTGACTCATATTCAAGCGAACTTGATCAGGTAAAATCAGAATGGGCTAATTTAACACAGCATATCAAGACCGCAAAAGACGAACTTGCCTTACTTGAATCTGAAATGACAACAATTAGGACTCAAAAGGATTCAAATTTAGAGCATAACAAAGTAGTAGAGTCCCAATATAGTAATCACGAGATTGAACAAATTAAAAATCAAATCCAACATGCAAGACAGGAATTATCTTCAATTAATTCTGAAAAAGAAACCAGGATATTCGAGCTTGATCAATTACAATCAAAAATAATCTCTACAAGAAATGATCTGGAATCATTGAAATCCCAACAAGAAGCAAAATATCAGGAAATTTCGCTTGCAAAAAAAGAACTTGAGTTTATAGAAAAGGAACTTGCTGCAGTGAGCACAAAAGATCAGCCAGCAGAGAAAATTGAAAATACCCAGAAAATTATAGAAGCTGCAGGTGCTATTGCAGCATCCATTAATGCAAAATATGAAGCGGCAAGAAAAGAATTAGAAGTGGTAAAGATTGCACTTGCAAGAGCAAAAGAAGAACATGCTACAACAAAAAAAGAACTTGATTCACTTAAAACTGAATTGGGATCGAAAAGGGTTACCGAATGAATCTTGACTTTAGTATCGCATATCAAACTATAGCAAATTTACCTGCATGATTTTCAAGAGCGACAAATTTAGGCAATGTTTTTAAAACATAATCTTGACAAGAATCTGTGAACGAAGCCTATGTCTTATTGAATGTTGATTATAAATATCAAAAAAACATAATTGAAAAAGCAAAGAAAATACCAGCTGTTAAATCTGTCAAGACCACTTATGGCATATACGATATCCTAATAATACTAGAATCAGACAAGATGCAAGAAATTAAGCAGGCAATAGACGTAGACTTGCACAATATTGAGGGCATAAACAATCTCACTTCGCTTATCTCAGTAAGTTAAGTTGGTTCAAGAATACGAAGTCATTATAATTGGTGCAGGACCGGCTGGTTTATCCGCTGGCATATTTGTTGCAAGACAAAAGGCGTCATGTCTTGTAATATCTAAAGATCTTGGTGGCCAATTGAATCTAATTCCAAAACTTGAAAATTATCCTGGAATGTTGATGTCAAGTGGCCCTTTGCTAGCAAAGACACTGGAAAGTCAGTATCTTACGTTTGGCGGTGAAATGACTTATGATACCGTTGAGAGAATTGATGAGAACGAATCTGGTTTACGAGTAAAGACGAGTCGTTCCGAATACATTGCCAAGGCAATAGTTCTTGCACCTGGCAAAGTACCAAATAATTTAGGAGTCCAAAATGAATCTGCCTTTGCTAACAAAGGTGTGCACTATTGTACCAAGTGCGATGCTCCATTTTATCAGGGAAGGGTAACAGCCACAGTGGGTGTAGGCGGATATCTTTTGGAATCAGGAATTTTGCTTTCTAGAATGGCTTCGAAAGTATACTTGATTTACAAAGGCGGCGCCTTGGGCGGTGACAAAGATATGATTGCGTCTATTGAAAAAAAAGAAAATGTTGAGCTAATACCGCAGTCTAGTATCAAGTCATTATCTGGAAGCAACAATCTTCAGTCAATTACAATATTAGATAATTCTGGAAAAGAAAAAACAATCCAAGTCGATGGACTGTTCATCGAGATGGGTTCAAAAATAAACCTTGATTTTGTAAAACATTTGGTCAAAATTAATACAAAAGGCGAGATTGAGGTTTCCGAAGGCGGCAAGACTATACATCCTGCACTGTTTGCTGCAGGCGATGCGACAAGTATTCCGTACAAACAAATTGTAGCTGCATGTGGGGATGGGGCAGCAGCAGGATTGTCTGCCTTTAACTACATAGAAAAGTTGAAAGGCCACCCCGGTATCAGGGCAGATTGGAAGAAGACCATCGGAGATTCAGTATTTCATTACTAGGTCAAGTTCACATTTTGTAGTCTATCGGTTTAGTATGGTAATTACACCACATACAACGATAAACCGTCGGGGTTCTTGCCTCAGTCTTGCCTTCTTCTTTGAGTCTAATTTGGGATATTACTTCCATGGGAGAACCACATTGAGGGCAATCCATGAGCTGGATAGATAATTTTTGATATTAAGGTATGACGATCTAATTTGACATTTTGTGTGCCTATTTTTATGAAATACCGAATCAGAAATAGGCAATTAAACGCATTTTGTCTAGCTTGTATGTATAATGGTTTTAGGGATTGTTTTTCTGAGAATTATAGAACTCCTTTGAGTTAGACCTGGTGAAATACAAGCGTGTCAATTACATGTCATTGACTGAGTGTTACTCCAACATTTTTTCGTAGTTCCAAGTCCAGAGCTTTCTGAAATGCTTTTGCATTAATTTTCAACGATCTCTTTATATTCGCGAGACCGCTTGATTCGTATCTGTGACGGAGAAGGAACCAAACGTAGTAGGCGTTGAGATTTTAGAACAAAATGGAGTAAATGTAAAAGAGCTCATAAAGGCGCTAGTTTACAACGCGTCAGTCGAGTTTACAGCTTACTACTATTTCACAAATCTTAGAGCACACTGCACTGGAATGGAAGGCGAATCTATCAAAGGAGTAATTGAAGATGCAAGACTTGAAGATCTCAGTCACTTTGAATCTTGTCTTTCAAGAATTTACGAGTTGGGAGGTGCGTTGCCTATAGATGCACAGGCTTTCATCAAGATGTCAGGCTGTGAATTTTTGCAGCTTCCCCCAAAGCCAACTGACACAAA
>MNFB01000038.1 GCA_001917995.1 Thaumarchaeota archaeon 13_1_40CM_4_38_7
TAATAAAATCAATTGATGGAAGCACTTGTGCAAATCTTGTTGAATCATAGCAAGACGATTCAAGATAGGTAGGAATCTTTTTTATCTGAACAAACTTTGCTAATTCTGCTACCGCTTCAGATTGTGCTAGTGGATCGCCACCAGTAAAATTTACCTTGTAAGTGTTTTTCGCCAAACTCTTTTCAATCATCTTTTTTGCTTCGCCAAGTGTATATTCTTGGCCAGAATTCATAGGTATTGCGTCTTTTGTGTCACAATAAAAGCATTTGAAAGGGCAACCAGCGAGTCTCACAAAAAGAGTCTTTGTTCCATATAACAATCCTTCACCTTCAATTGATGTGAATATTTCGTAGAGTCTTACTTTCAAGCAATCGATCTGCACCTGCTCAATATTTATTTAATTGGATTTTGTGACCAATAATTTTTACCAAAACGATTTATTTGTTAAACTGAGATATCTTGCAGTGCACAAACTCGTTTTTTTGTTTGTATTTTTCATTGTGATGTCTTTTCTGGGTTACAAAGATGCAAATGCTGTAACAATATCAGCTGTGCCTCATCAGCCAGTTTTTGGACCAAATGACTGGATAAAGGTTGATCTGAGCATTAAAGAGTATAATGGAGGCCCAATTACCTGGGTAGCCCATAGACCAAACAGTTCGGCCATATCAGGCCAGATTCAAGATATAGGTATGGGAACCATAGTACATCAAATTATACGTGATGCATCTGACAATTCCTTTGGCACATGGTCAATTGATTATTTGTATAATGGTGTGAAGGAAACAATTCAATTTAGAGTTAATCCAATAATATTAACTGTTTTTACTGACAAAGAATTGTATTATGAACCTGATAAAATGCAAATAAACATTACCACATCTTATTACAATCCTAACGCAAATCTTGCGCAATTATATCATCTGAATTTTTTTGATAGAAAAGGAAATCCTGCAAAAGAAGTTTCGCAAATAGACATAAGCGCCCTTGAGCCAAGTATTGTATACGAGTTTCCTTTACTCAAGTTTTCAAAGTATAACCCACCTGGCTTATACAAATTGAAAGTCCAGTACTACAATACTATTGTTGAGGCGCCATTTCTTTTGGGTGACATCTCTAAGTTGATGGAAGTACGGGCACAAACCAATTTATCAACATATAATCAAAGTGACAATGTCGTACTAGACCTAATTTTTACGAGGGTAAAAGAGTCTACTGGCACCTTGAAAATAACGGATCCCTCTGGGAATATAACTAATAGCCAATTTCATGTTGAATCTGTCCATACTTCTTTAATTCTGAAAGATATTACCGAGAAGATAGGGACCTACAAGTTTGAGGTTCAGTACGCAGGCGTTACCACGACAGGGTCATTCAATGTTGTAGCTAAAACAAAGAAGATACCAAATATTGATCTAGAAATCTTACTTGATAAATTAAATTACAAGCGAGATGAAATTATTCATGCAAAAATTCACACATCTGCAGTCATCGCAAATTCGATAAGTATGTGGGTAGCAGATCCAAACGGCACGCAATACTCCGAGTTATCTGTTCCTATGACAAGTAATGATGTAATTTTGCCACACAGAATAGCTAAGAATTACGTTGTTGGGACTTGGAAATTCTATATCAATTATGGTGGGGTGATAAGATTTGAGTCGTTTTATGTTGATGCTGCCCAAGCAGATAATAAAGAAATGCTTAACACAAAGAAATTTACTGTTCCTACCTTTTCATCCAAATTTGGTTCTACAAATTTCACTGAACCGAATGGTATTGCGATCGACTCTGACAATAATGTCTATGTTGTAGATTCTGGACACTCCAAAGTGATGCGATTAGATTCCAACGGAACCTTTGCTCTCAATTGGGGAAGCTGGGGCTCATCAAACGGTCAATTTAAACATCCAACGGGCATATTTGTGAACAAGAATTATGTTTTTGTCGCAGACTCTGGAAATGCCAGAATTCAAATGTTTGACAAAAGTGGAAATTTCCTTTATGCTTGGGGAATCTATGGCATGGGACCTTCCATGTTTCATTCTCCAGTAGCAATGGCTTTAGACAAGACTGGTGACCTATTTGTTGCAGATTCTGACCGAGACACTATTCAAATATTTAGTACTGGAGGTATTTACAAATATCAGATACAGTCTCTACTGACCAAATATGCAAGTTTCTTTGCCATTAAAGCAATAGCATTTGACTCTGAAGATGATTTTTATGCAGTTTCTATCGACAATAGGGTCCTAAAGTATTCTAGTATTGGCAATTTTAAAAACTTCTTCGGTTCTAGCGGTGAAGAGGAGGGTAGATTCAATAATCCAACAGCAATAGTTATTGATTCGAAAGACAACTTTTATGTCGTTGATTCTGGTAATCATAGAATACAAAAATTTGATACTTATGGAAACTTTATTTTAAGTTGGGGTACAGAGGGAACAGGTCCTGGACAATTTGAAGACCCGGCAGGAATTGCAATTGATTCTATGGGTAACATCTACGTAGTAGACAAGAAAAATAATAATGTACAAAAATTTTCTTATACTAAATCTGACCAAATAGCTACACCTAGTTGGGTGAGAGATACAGCCATGTGGTGGTCAGTTGGAGTCTCAAATAACACTGATTTTGCACAAGGAATAAGATTCATGATAAGGCAAGGATTGATAGAAGCTCCTCTGGCTACGGAAATAAACGCTGTGAAAATTCCTGAATGGTTAAAATCCAATGCAAGATGGTGGTATTCAGGAGAAATTGATGATAGAACGTTTGCTATGTCAATTCAGTATCTTCTTGAATCAGGAATTGTAAAGGTCTAAGAGGGAATATGAGGCGCTTTCCTAGTAAACAGACCAGCAATGAAGATTAACGAACCCAGTATTCCAATGAGACTTCCAATGAACTCTATTGTGTCCTTTAGAGTTGATTGTGTGGGAGCTAAAACTACCGCAAGTAATGCGCCAATTACTATCATTGGGATACCTACTCCTACTGAGATTTGTTTTGAAGCCACCTTCTCTGTTCCTACTCAGAATCTATATGAATTTTATGAAAGTCTTGTATTAGACCATTTGAATTTTAATGGTCTTCAGTCTGATTGGTCGTGATTGTTTTTCTGAGAATTTCTTTGTCCGTGTTTTTTGTCATGGTTTTTTTTTACATTGTCTTCTTGTCCTGAGCCCACGTTACCTGAAGAGGTTGCTTGACTTGAATCAATCTTTTTTGTTACGGTTTCATTACTTATTTTAGTAGAGTTGGTCAAAGTATTAGTAGAATTTGATGGTATAGAATTGATTGCTGTTTCATTAGTAGGTTTCGTTGTGGTAGAATTGGTTATTGTTTGATTAGCAACTGTAGATGAATTTGCCGTGGTGGGATTAGTCTCTGTTGAGTTACCAGAAGCAGCACCTGAAACATTACCTGAGCCTGTAGTTGAGGTTTCCCCAGAATTCTCTTTTGCCTTTATCTTTTCTTTTTGATAAGATTCAAGTGATTTTATTACACTTATTGCTTCATCTACCTTTCCTTCAGACATAAGCTTCCTTATCTTAGCAACCATTTGTTGAGGATTTTCTTCTTGAGTTACATTGGTATTGTTTTGAATAGAAGTTGTAGGTAATGATGTTATAGACGTCACATTTTGAATTGTATTTGATATAGTCTGATTGAATCTTTGGATTTCCTTTTCTGTAAAGTCTTTAGCTCTATCCGATGTTCGTTGCTTTGCAACTAGAGTAAGTGAATGATGTACATCATTTACAAATTGATTTGCGTCTTGAATTGCTTTTGACGCATCTTCAATATTACCAGCATTAAGATCTTGCGTTGCAGTTTGAACAAATTGATCAAGTTGAGTAAAGTTAATGTCAACCTGATTTGTGATAGCTATGGTTTTCAATCTTTTTCCAATATTATCCATTCTGATAATTTCACTTTGCAATTGGATGATATCTGGACTCTGTTGATCAGTAGATGCCGTAACATTAAGAGAATTTATTTTGTCATTTGTTGTTTTGAAGAATTGCATGGCGGAGAGAAAATGCTGTTTAGCTGAGGTAACATCTTGCTGGTCTACCGACTTGGCCAGATCATTAGTTTCAGAAGATCCTTGATTGTAAAGATTAGTTATTTCATTAGGTACATTATTGATCTGCGAAATTGTTATGCTAAGATGATCTCTAGCCTGGGTAGCAATCCTAAGTAATGTATCCAGTTGTGGATCTGCATAGGATTGAACAGGAAGATTCAGTATCATCAATCCAACCAAAGCAATTAGGACAAATGATAAGGTTTTCACTCTTGTTCTTCCTCCTGAATTTTTCGTAATTTTATGAGATTTTGCTGATCAACTTTTTCTATTTCAACTATGCCCTCTCTTTCAAGTCGCTTAACAGCACGCCAAGTAGTAGTGCGTGGTAAGAGGAATTTCTTGCGTAGCTCACTTTCGTATACTCTGCCTCCCTTTTCAGAAATGAAAATAATTATCTCCTTATCTTCTTGACGTAGCTCTGGTTTGAGTCTGAAAATTGTTTCTTTATCAGGTGGTACATAATTACTCTTTGGTAATTCAGCAACAGTTACTAGCCTAGTTTTGGATTTCTTGATAGTGAGAAATACGGCAGCGCCAACTGCTGCAATTCCGCCTGCAATCAAAATTGGAATTGTGTTGTCTGAAGGGTTCTTTGGAATATTCGCTGTCTGTTGCTCTTGCAAAGCTAAATTCTTTGCTGTATTAGCTAACGCTTCTGCATCAGCATACTTTCCTTGGTTAAAAGCAGAGTTGGCCTCTTCGAGTTTTGCAGAAGCCATTGGTGTCTTAATACCCTGCAAATTAACAGTAGAAATGAAATCATGAGCTTTTTGGATTGCCAAGGTCGCAGTCTGACTAGTACCTAATACACCAAAGACATAGCTAATGTCTGCCGAGCCAGCCGGTAACGCAATAAGTGATTGATCATCTACTACCTGCATGTTTAATGGTGTTATACTCATACCAACAATTACTGTGTTTTTTGGCAAAAGTACGGAATAATCAACAAGCGAATTTACATGAAATGCCCATGTCTTACCGCTTTTTGATACTAGATCAGGTGTGTCATAATCCACTTTAATTGTGGAGGCTCCTAGGGTCTCTATTACCATTAAATTGTTGTTTACTTTGCTTGAAAGCAAAGTTCCATTTTCGTCTTCTACTACAAGGTTACCCACAGAATTACCATAGAGAGTGAGAGTATAATCTGGTGATTGTGGATCTACATCAGTCTGATAGAAAACGTGAGCTGTACCGTCTGCATAGACAGTAAAATCAAGAACTTTGGGGGAGCTTAGGGCATATTGAACGAAAGAAGAAAGAGCAAGTAAAAAAAAGCATGCTGCTACTATTGGTGCCCTCATCATTGTTGTGAGGATATAAGTGATCCTTACAAAAAGCATTCCTTCTAGTAATGTATCTTGTGCTGATAGCACCTCAATTTCTTGGCTCATTTTTTAGTACCTTAGGTTCATTCCCTGTACTATATTCTGAAATCTTTGGAATTCTTGGAAGAATCTAATGCCCTTTTCTGTAATCTTAAATAGCCTATTTCGTTCAGCCTTCATTGATTCTACCAAGCCTGCATCTATCAGCTTTTGGCATTTTTCAAGCACAGCATAGTGCGAAAGATTTGCCCTTCTTGATATAGCAGAAACAATCACTCCTTGCATTCCACCGTCCATGGTTACACCCAAGATGTCTGCAATGATTCCCATTTCAGATCTATATTGTTGTTTTGACATGGGGGTTATATGGAAAGGATGTTTTATCAGGGACATCGTGAAACGCTACAGCGGAACGCACAGCGGAACAGGTATTTCATGTTCCAAAATAGAGTAAATTTTATACAATCACGAAGCGCGGGCATATTCCTCGGGTTGTATTTTGAACAGATTTTATAAGGGGAATACAATTAGGGGTAACAACAAAAGGAGGTGCAACGGTGAGCTTTAACGACTCTGGTTTTGGTGAAAGTCCAAACCAAGGATACAGTGGTAATAGAGGCTATGGTGGCGGACGACGATTCGATGATAGGCCAAAACCAGTAGAAACCGGTAAGGAATACGACGTATCCATAACTGAGATAAGTAGAAAAGGAGACGGTATAGCAAGAGTAGAAGGTTTTGTTATATTTGTCAAAGGTGGACAAGTAGGCCAGAACACAAAAGTAAAGATTACACAAGTAGGCGTACGCTTTGCTACAGCTAATGTGGTAGGCGAAGGAACTTCACAACCAGCAACAGAATAGGAATCTAGTTGTGTAAAAAAACGATTTTTCTTTAATTTTTTTATAAATTGGTAGTTTTCTTTCTGATAAGTTCTATAAGTTTTAGCTTCCGTTTTATGTCCATGTTTGGTTCCATAGTAACATAAACTGTCTTGCGCTTTGGATAGAGTACAATCTGAGTGACTTTTTGACGTTCAATATGTACATAATTGACTGGTCCTAGGCTCTTGTCAAATTGTTGCCTAATCTTTCGCCTTATCGCTACCTGTTTACAAAAGTGTTCCTCTTCTTTTTGTGACTTTAGTGAGGTTTTACCTTTTTTCATTATTGCTTCTGATATGTTACCTTTCAGGTCTATTATTGCCATAAAACGCATCATTGGGTCTAACGCTACAATGTCTTCCACTATGGGAAGAAGGTCTATCTTATGGTTATTTTTCTTCAAGTAATGAGAGCAAGTTTTCAATTCTCTAAATATATCTTGTTCCTACCTGGTCAGATCGGCTTAACCAAACTGAAGATTATCTATGATAACCTAAAATCTCCAATTTCTCTATCTATTAACTTTTTATATATTACAAATGACAATACTGGTAAGCGCTATGTTTGAAAGGTTCCGGAAGAAAAAGGACGAGTCGGAAAACATTCCTTCTATACAAGATGATGTTAAGATGGATCTGGCTTCTAAGAACTTGCAATATGAACCAGAAGAGGTGAAACCTGAGGAGACTGCTGAGGTTATAGAAGAACCTAGACCTCGTCCTCCTGAACAAGTAAAAATACCAGAACCTGTTCAACAAACTAGTATGAGCGCTCCAGTTGAGGATATAGGAATTAGGGCTTTGATGGATAAGCGAACAAAACTCGAGGAGGCAATTGATTATGTTGGCTTGATGATCAAGAATCTCAAAGATAAACGGACTGGTCTTGAAAAAAGCATAGAGGATGAATCTGTTGACATTAAGAATCTAAAGGAGAAACTGGTTAAGGTGGGTCAATACATTGAGGAAGAAAAACAGGGAATAAAGACATTGCAACAAAAAAGAAGCCAGGTGGAAAGAGATGCAGATGACGTAGCAGCTATAGTAGGTAATCTCCGAGAGAAACTACTAAGTATTGATCATGTTGTAAATGAAGAAGGTAATAAGATAGCCAAGTTCAAGGAAACACAGCCCAAAAGCGAGTCTTCTATAACTTAGAATGTGAAACTCTCTTTTAGCATAGAACCTAGGTTTTCTTTCAGTTCATCATCCAGTGACAAGGAATTGAGTTCTCCAGTCAGCACCTCAGTTGCAAGGCATTGGTTCTTTGAATACTGGAAGTAGCAATCTAATTTTTCTTGGTATGTCTTTGCGTTGTAATATGTAGTCCAAAAATTTTCTGTTGAATGTTGTACGTAAAGCAAGAACTTTCTGATTATGGTTTCAACCTTTGGAGAAGGATTGTCTTTCATTAATCCAAGCAGAATCTG
>MNFB01000030.1 GCA_001917995.1 Thaumarchaeota archaeon 13_1_40CM_4_38_7
TTTGGACATCAAACGTGTTGCCTAAGAGTGGTTCTAGATCAATAGCTGTCGTAGTAAACGATATCATCTATCGCATCTTCCCTTGTTGGATTTCCATGTTGAAATTCCCGTTGTGGCGCGACAACGTTAGCAGCTAGATATCTCTTCAACCAACCTTGAGACGATAACTCGGCCTGGATCCAGAGTAAGAGTATTTTTTTCTGCATTCTGCGCTTCTTGGCAAGGCGATTTTAGCTTTACTCCGCAGGACCTGCAGCTTGTGATAAGAATGAGACGCTAAACATCTAGAGTTTTGGTGTTGAAATCTGGTGGGACTCGGCGCCGAGTAATTACGTTTTAACAAGTAAAAGATATTGTCGAAAGTCTAAATATTCTCTAAAGTATTGCCCAAAGTGCCGCGCTCTATCATCTGGATCATGTCTTCCAATACTACCACTATTTGATGCTTGCCTATTGCTCCAGTCGTGATACATCGGTCCACCATTTGACCCATAACCTGTTCAAAGAGCAGCGCCACATTGTTGTCTTCGACGTTGATGCTGTTCATCATTAGCTAATTTGATAACTGATGCCAACATTATTAATAATTGAGTAGTATAATTCTATACTTGTCCTAGCTGTTATGTAACCTAGGTTATATAACATTACTCGATAATGCGCCAACGATTGTTGTAAACCCGCACCGAAAGTTTCAGAGCTATCTATTCGATATTCCTTGCATGCTTTTATCGCTGTATCCCCTTTCGGGATGACGGGAAGCTCCAATCCACGTCAGAAAGTAATGCATTTGAACAGACATTCTGATCACGCACATTTATGCGAATATCGTAATGAGGTTTACCCATGCCCTGTCGATAAAAAATACTGGACTTGAATGGCATACATCTCATAATGACCACTTTCTGGCCTCGGGATGTTTAGACGAGCTTACACTTCTTTATCCTTGATTTCTACATGGTAGGCGCTGTCATCAATGCCCTTCTTCTCGTTATACCGATAAAACTGCCATGCGATGGGGCAGACGAGTATGTGCCTACTGTTGCACAATACATTTGTGGAGTCAAAGTGACGGCAGTATTTCGCGTACCTGCATTGACCGTTGTTGGTGGAGGAGCTCATTTCACTGGCCCTACAGGTTTTGGTCTGCTGCGATCCAAGGAAACGAAAATATCCCAGAAATAATGATCAAATGAAAAGAAGTCGCCACATGTACTCTTCATATGACATAGAAAGAAATGATAATATTTAAGTGCAAAAGGAAAATAGGATCATATCTTACTATGATATCGGCATATTTCTTATGGCGTCGCCGTTACTGAACGCGTGATGCATTACTACTGGGTTTGTTTAAAGTTGATCTAACAGCCCAGCTGCATATGCTAATTTCTCTTCAAGATAAGCTCTCGTCTTTTTGGAATCCTTGAGAGAAAGGCTTACGGCCTCAAACAGCACATAAGATGGCAATATGACAATATCTTTCATTCTGGCATATTCTAATTCATTAATATCAAACAGTTTTCTTTTATCTACTGAACTGCGATACTCCTCCAATCTATATTGATTTGTTATTAGGATCGACTTTGAAGGTCTCTTGTTCATCTCGAAATAGTCGTCCGACCACTTGTTGCACTGCGTAAGGTGAGCTTGCGTTATTCTTTCTTCGGCACCCTTGACCTCTATTATGCCATACTGGTAGCGGCTTAGAGTCTGAAATTTGAAGACCCAGTCTTCCTTGTTCTTTTCTCTAACTCTATCAATTTCATCAAATCCCAATTGTTTAAAGGCCTCGAAGACGGCATCGTCAAGTTGCGGACCAGCAGCGAATAACAACCTAGCGTGATCCGTGAGCTCCAATCTCTTTTTTTCTTCCAAAGCGAGTCGTGCTTCTAAAGCAGCCTTTCTTGCATTCAATTGTTTCACGTTTGCTTCGACCTGGGCCAAGCCCTCAATTGGTACCGCCGCAGCCCAATCTGGAGCAGACTCTTTCGTCTCCGACCTTTTAAGAGTTTCAATAATACTATCAATGGCCTCAATAGACGGCATATCGCGACAAGGCGGCAGAATTATTACTTGACCACTTTCGTGCTTTTCCGAGCCTTGATCGAAGGAAACTTTGTAACCTATGGAAAGAATGTGGCCAGCATTATCTGTTGCAGTACTGTTTGTCAGTGTCTCCAATTTTGCATCCACCTTCTCTTTCTTCAGTTTGGCATTAATCTCCGGAGCGATATCAAAATTCTCCAGATAGAAATCAAAACTCTTTACCTTGTTTAGGTATTGAGAAAATGGATGTCCACTATCCATCTTGATGTTATGTCCCTCTTGAACCGGGACAGTGCGGAAAGATACTGGAGACAGAACACGATTTGGGTGTCCTTTTTCGTTAAAGTGTGCAGAGGCTATGACAACGATAGTTGCGGGGCCATACATGAATTTGTCAGTGATATCGAGCATCGCTTTCTGGAATATGCTCTTGTCAATTCCCTGAATAGCTTCATCATCTAACGTATCCAGATTGATAATTAGAATGTCTGGATCCGCAAAATTTGGAAATGGAGCATTCCACGGTATAGACATATCTGCATTGCGGCTCTTTCCGCCCAAGACCCAGATCTTAGGCTCGAATTCCGTTGGCTGCTTTTGCGATATTGATTTCGTAGTGGCTTCCGACACTGCCATAGCAGTGGTTTGCGATATTGCCATGACAGTGATTCGCGTCGATCCTAATTAAGTTATTATAGAAGATTTGAACGGATGTTCTATTACCTATTTTAGGGTTGACTAATGACTTAGTTTTGTTCGAAGTGACGAAAATGCACCACGATCTTTTCTTTTTTGGTATTGTTTGAAGCTTGATACATTAACAAAAAGAGCTAGATACCAGTACGGGGTTAAATTTACAATCCAAATACGTCACCCTCATCGATCCTGCTGATCCTCTGCAAAATCTAGAATGGATTTGACAGCTAAAATTCCAGGTAAAGTTTCAGTTTTCTATACTCTTCTAGGAATTCTTTGCCCTTGGGAGTTATTCGAAGCGTATGTGCGCTATCCACGTCAATGAGCTTTGTTTTCAATATCAGGCTGAGATATCGTTGAGTGGCACGGGTATCCAAATTCGCCTTGCTCGCCAGCTTCGTCTTGTTAGCTGGTTCTTCGGAGACGGCTTCAAGAAGGTTTGCAACAATATCAAAATATGCTCTTTTTAATTGCGCCATCCCGTGCGATCTTCTAGAAGAAAAGGCGCATTATTTAATGTATTTCCTTAAACTCGTTGTCCTGAAGGATCGAGTTCCTTTCTAGGGGAAATCTTTCGCAAAGTAGGCGAAGAAGGAACTGGTATGTGATCTACCGTTCGTGCGCGGCATCTGGACCTAGTGTTCCAATTTCCTCTTTGTAGGCAATCCCAAATCCCAGTTTGTGGAGCAAGAGGAAACCCACGGCCATAATAGATATCAAAAGGGCCAAAGCGAGCGGCTCACCTTTATGAAGCCCTTGAAGAAAATTAACGAAACCGTATGGAGCAAAAGTGATAATTACAAGAGCTGCCAAAATCGCCAAGAGTACTGGAATTTGATGTTTGTTAGCTAGGCCTGAAATGTTATTGCGGGGACGCGGCATCTATGGTAAAAAGCACTAAACAACTATTTTAATTCGAATGGAAGATCTTTGTCCTTGTTATGGGTCTTGTAAGTAGTTTCAGGAGATCTATCACTTGGCTAGAACTTAGTCAAAAAGGGACTTCATGGTTTCGTTCAGCACAACATACTGACGCTTTAATTTGACAAAATCGAATCTAGTTAGGAAGTCAAGAACTTTATGTGTCGTAGTGATGTCTAGTTTGAAGATGTCTTGAATATCTTGAGTGGTTATTTCATGCTTGGAAGCAATCAAAGCCAATATGTCGTCAATCGAAAGCTCCCGCCGCACCAAGTCCGGGAGCAGTACCGGCAGATACATATTCCTTGTGGATTTGGTAGCTACTATCTTCGGGCGAATTGTTCTATAATTGCTCTCTCTGGCAAACTACACCATCTTTCTACTTCTAAACGCTCGATCTTAGGTCATAGATGATATATGCTTAAAACACGTAAACTATATTATCTGCGTTATAGGGTGCATGTTGTATTGACGCAGAACATACAATCTGATATCAGGAGGGACAAACTCGACATCATCCTACGCATTCTCAGCATCGGGAATTCGCCAGTGAAAAAGACTCACATTCTCTACAAGGCAGGCATTAATTTTTACCAGTTATCTAGATATCTAGATCTCTTGCTAAAGACAGGCATGATGGAACCAGTTAATGAACCATTTCTTGCTTTCAGAACTACAGAGAAGGGGAGAGTCATGTTGAACCTATTCGGCGGAACTGAACTTGAGGTAACAGAGGCTCCTGATTTCCTCTCAAAAGTCGTAGAAGCAGAAGTCAGGAAAATCTGATTCTATTCCGCTTTATTGGTTTTTCTTTTTCATATTCTAGGTCCGTCAAGCTCGGCTGCAAGATGGGCCGGCCTTTATCCAAAAACTTGATTAGGCATACTAATCCAGCAGTGTATTTCCGTTCACTCCTCCATCTTTAAGAAGCTCTTATATCTCTCTCAACGCGCAAATCAGTAGGATTATGCAGCTACGTACCATTGTTCATTATCTCTCTCAATATTACATTGTTCGGGTGGCTCACACACACGAAAGGCCAGCCGCGAATACAACCAGCAAGGATCTCCGACCTCTACACGGATTCAATCGTCCAAAAAGTTGGCCATGACTGTGCCTTCGGGCATCAGGACGTAGAGGCGGAATCCTCTGGTTGATTTCCCTTAAAGAATATCTGAAAACAAAAATATCCAGAATGAATTTGTTCACATACTCGAGCTCTTATAGGAGAAAATAAGAAAATGGGGTTGTATACCCCAGTCTCAAGAGACCTGATTTTTCTATGGGTGTGCGAATGGTCCTAATGATCCGTGTTTACGACTGCCGAAATACACAAATCCGCCCAATGCTCCAAGAGAGCTCATTATCAACGCCGCTGTGCCAATCGGAGATTCGGGTATAGCAAATTCAAAGCACTCGTGTGGGTTACCTTTTAGTTTGTCTGGATCGTGTGGATTGCCGGTTGGTTGACTAAAGTCGTGTGGATTACCGGTGCAAGCCGCATCAGAACCAGGCGGGTCTGCTTTATTTCCGTTAATCGTGTCATCATCATTACCGTTGGTGTTAGGGCCGCCTCCTTTGGTCGCGAACGCAAAGTTACCCTGGAATGTGGTGGTGCCAACTATGACTGCCAACATACTGGCAAGAAGAACCATTGACGCAATCTTGTGAATAGCAATTTTCGTCATTATGAGAGAATTCGTACCTCAGGATATAAGCAAGTATGGAAAATTGACTTCCATCTTATGTAACTATTCTACCGGGATGAAACGACTTCTGATCAAGAATTCTTCCATCTGAGGGAAAATTGAAGCGATATTTCCTAGATCGACCATTTGTGACAGGCCAATAATCTTTTATAATAGGCGGCGCGTTGCAAACACGGAGATGCAGGCGGGAAAGCTAGATATCGTAGCTGCAATTTTGCAATCTTGCTCAAGTCCAGCCGGTTCTTCGAAGAAGGAACTACGAAGCAAGACAAATATTGGTATTAAACAGTTGAATGAACTTCTGAAGATGATGGAAGCTAAAAATCTGATATCAAAGTCTGCACCTGATAGTGGCAGAGACAGGATTACTTTGAAAATAACTGAGAGAGGAATCAAGTTCTTGGTTATGTACGATGCTGTGAAAATGAAATATCTGACGGCGTCGTCTTCCACTTGAAGTCGTGCTCGGCTAACTTTTCAGAGTAGTTTCTCTGCTTTGCCTTCTGAGCCCTTGAATTAGGGACACTGAGAGAAAAACAAGCAGTATCACATGCATAGCCAATTCAATCGGAAACAATTGGTGGCCTGTTATTAATGGTGTGCTGTCTATCAACCTGCTTGGTTTCAATATGCCGTACTCTTCAAAAGCATCTGAGGTGACGTTGAACGAGTAGGTGAATAGAATAAATCCTGCCAATGTTAAGATGGAAAGGATACTCCATAGATTTCGCCTGCTCTTTCCAAAGAATGACGTTCTTGCCTCTTTGCTCTTGAAAGCCCAGAACAAGAAAATTGCTAGGCCGGCAGCTTCTAGCGCAATATTTTCAATTGACAGCAGTCCATAGCCTAGGCTAAAGTTGAATTTACCAATGGGCCAGATCGGGTTAATGCGTCCAACTATTGCGTCACCCAAAATGATATGGGAGATTACTGCCACGAAGTAAGGAATCGTATTCCTTTTGTATTTGATGAAGAATGGGGCAAAGGCGACCGACCAGATTAGTATGCTGTGGGTCCATGTTCTGTGATGTATTCCAAAGACGCCCAAGAGAAGATCAACGTCTGGTAGCGCTGCTAAAAACAACAAAAGGTATGGATTTACGTTGATGTGAAGTGGGGACGAGCTTAACTTGCCTGTAATGTATCCCCAGCACATGTGCCCAAGTATGAACAAGCTTGAAAGCTAGCAGGAGTGTACTATTCTTAATTGTAACGGTCCACATACTCTAATTGCTAGCGAATGAGCGTGTCCGCTTTTTTCCTGCTAGCTTGAACATTTTTGAGAACAATTTGCGAGCAAACTTGAAAAGGAATGGAACATGTAGTACTGAACAAGAAGCAAAATGTTCTACATCAAGTTACTGTGCAATCAATATGTAACTATAGTACACTAAGCCCCAGGTCACAATGCTAATAATGTTCATATAGAATAAATCGATGGATGTTAAGGATAATCGGGCGAAAACCCCTAGATTTGGTTAAAGTTCTATCCTCATTGAGAACCAAGGCATTGAGAACAGGAGTATGGTTTGCCTCGTTATCCCACGAAGACAGAGTACTGGCGAGTCTCATAAGCAGACACATCAAAATAGTGAAGAATACGACACTCGCCGTAGTCATCGCAAGGATAATGGGCAAGCTGTTCTATGCGATGAAGCACACCTCGTTCTTGTCGAAGATAGCGGGGATAGGTAGACCCATTGCACAAATGTACAGCGAGAAGGCGTATTCCATGGGGAACATGGACGCTCTCAAATGGGCAAACGATCCGAACTACGTCAGATACTTAGGTCTGATGGCATATCATAGTAATTCTATGACCAGGCTTTTGGTTCAAAATGGAGTGGCGCAATAAAAAAATGATGAGGCTAGTCTAACTAATGAAGTCAGTCTTTGCGAACAGAAAGAAAAGGAGCAGGGAGGAGATCATTGCCTCTATCTTATTTACTGCAAAGCAGGGGACAAGCAAGACAGGCATAATGTACGCAAATTACCTGAGCTTTAGCCAACTAAACAAGTACCTCAATTTCGGTGTGAAAAGCAGGATTATCTATTTGAACGGCGATGGCAAGTACTTTACAACACCGAAGGGGCTTGACTATCTGAAGTGCTTTGAAGAAGTCCACAACATTGAAAATAGCGCTGTGGCAAAGAGAAAGCTTCTAGATGAAATTCTAGCTGGCGAGGATTACACTTAATGTTAGAAGAAAAATCGTTAGTTGGTATGCCGTCAGAGCTCGACAAGGTATTGACAGTAGTTATTCCAACTGTTAATGAAGAAAGCGGAATTGCAAAGGTGATTGAAGAGTTGCACTCTTTGAACGTGAAGAACATAGTTGTCATAGACGGGTATTCCAACGACAAGACTACTGAAATTGCCGCACAGCTCGGTGCCAAAGTAATTTATCAGCAAGGTAAGGGTAAGACGGGGGCGTTAAAGACGGCTGTTGAATTTGTAGAAACTCCATACATGCTGGTCATGGATGGCGATTTTACTTATGATGCTTCATGCATCAGCAGATTCCTTCAACATATGGCGTCATACGATGAGATCATTGGGACCAGAGTGCCTACTGACAAAAGGAGCATGACAGGATTGCACAAGCTTGGCAACAGCATCATTACAAAGGTATTCAATCTGCTGATGAATACGAATCTGTCTGATGTCTGCTCTGGAATGTATGTATTGAGAACTGATGCGTCCCGAGATGTTCATCTGTCGACGACAGGCTTTGATGTGGAAGCAGAGATAGCAGCCCAGATCGCATTGTCAGGAAGAATAACTGAAGTGCCAATCAATTATAGACCTCGACTTGGCAAGCAAAAATTATCCACATGGAAGCATGGGTTCAAGATTATAAGGAGCATTGTCAACCTAGCAAGATCATACAACCCCGGCGTCTTTTACTCGATGTTGGGAAGCCTCATAATAATTCCTGCCAGCCTAATGCTAGGCGCCTCAGTCGTAGAATGGGCACTGACAGGTAGGATAAGCACTCCTTGGTTCTTCATAGGAATTTCCATGGTATTGGTAGCCATTCAGGCGATGGGAGTAGGTGTCATGTCACTAATGCTCAGAAGAAGTGAACTAAGATCTACAAGGAGACTGACCAAAATGCTAAACTCAAAAAGCATCTAGGGCCAGGAAATTGGATAACTTAGATCTTGATTTCACTTCCAATCCATCAGTCGTGAACTCGATCGTGGAAACATGTCACCCACTTGCGAGAAGATCGGGAGAGGCAGGCAACTAATGAAGAAACAGTACGTTGGAATAAGACGATTGTTTGCTACTAAAGGACAGCATAATGATGAAGTAGATCTTTCGCAAGAGAAGAGCATTCACGGCAAAGAGACTTTGAAAAGTGTAGAATTAAGTGTCAAGCGAAAACGCGTAGGAATGCGATTGTTTGCTACTAAAGGACAGCATAATGATGAAGTAGATCTTTCGCAAGAGAAGAGCGCTACGAAGTTTCGTCGAGCCCTGATTCGTTCTATAGAAGAGAAGAGCGCTCATGGCAAAGAGACTTTGAAAAGTGTAGAATTAAGTGTCAAGCGAAAAGAAACAATAGAGGTCAGAATAGAGGCTAATGGAGATAGTTTAATCTTACCTGTTTCTACAACCGACTCTCATCCCCGTCGAGCTGAAAGTAAACTACTCTCCCATACTGAAATTTCACTCAGCAAGGAGGAAATTCAAAAAATAGCGAAAGAGCTTCAGGCAGAAAATCTTGTCCTACGAAAAAGATTGTGGCGCTTGCAAAACAGAAGTACAATACCGGCAGGCATCATCCTTTCAAGCATTGGGGCCGCAAGTTTGTTATTTTCGTATTTGTGGAATTCATTGATTTTGACATTCATAGGACTTGGCATGATTCTGTGGGGTATCCTGATTATCTATATCTCCCCTTCAAGACATGTTCGTGCAGAACTATTAAGTTCGATTTCTTCTTCTATGCAGAAGTGTATGGATAAACTTGTCACTTATATGGGATATACCGGCGATGCCATGTTCTTTCACCCGAAGAATTTGACAGGGCTTGGCCACGGTTATGTAATGATACCCCACTATGCGGCCCAGATAGAAGGAGATTTGAAGGCAAAAATTGATGCACTAAACTTACTACCATATGGTAACGACGGAAGTATGCCCTCGATATATCTGCATCCGAAAGGAATGTTCCTTGCGGCACCCAGTCAAGGACTTGTGGATCTTTTAGAGAAAGAGCTTGGAATTAATTTTGCTACGGTCGACTTGCGTTATGTGCAGGAAGCTCTTCCAAAGCTTTTGATAGAAGAATTAAAGATTGTCGACGATGCATCCATCGAGGAGAATGACGATGGTACTATTGTGATTAGATTTGCTGGAGGACCATGCGCTGATTTGTGCAGGTTTGTAAGTGAAGAGACTAAGCTGGGAAACCATCTTGGTTGTCCTCTTTGTTCGGCAGTTGCATTAGTTGTCAGCAAAGTTAGGGGAAAGCCGGTCAGCATTCTGGAAACTAAAATTACAGATGACAGCATGATCTCTACAACTTATGCGGTATTGAGTCCATAATGACGTTCAATCTTTCCTTCTGGGATCTGGCACTATGGCTTGCTGCCAGCTCGTTAGTGATGCTAGTGGCATCGGAACTATTAGCGCCCTATTTTGGAAGGAAGACGGTACTTATCGACGCAAAGAAGCTCAGAATCGTTGCAATCATTTTTTCACTGGCTTCGATCTTTACAATTGGCGTAAGAGTTCTGAGTCTGACCAGTGGATAATATGGAGAGGCACATGATCTCCTATGCGAGACGAGGTTCACACTTTTGTGGAGGCCGGAGTCGATGTATTGATACTAGGGCCAGAAAATGGCGTCATCTTTCGCGGTCCTAGATATCGAATATAGCAAGATCTAGATGCAGAGAGAAAGAGAAAATTTCAATGCTTAAGAATAAAAGTAATCTCCATTATCTTGTTCAAACTCAAAGGAACATAGTGCAAACACTCCTAGACAACAAAGTCTTACTGTTCAAAGCTGCCGTAATAATATCGGCAGTAACCGTGCTCTACTATTCGGATCTGAGTTTGATTTTTGGTAATGCGCTAAAGTTTACTACAGGCAACATAACGAACTATGTTATTACTATACCGTTCCTGTCAGCCTTTATCATTTACAGAAAGAGAAACGTCTTGAGAGTATCAGCAACATTGGACAAAGGAAATAATCTTCAAAGGATAAGATTGGATGATGTATTAGGTGTTACTCTTTGTGGAGTTGCAGTTATGCTCTACCTTGCAGGTTCGGCAACACTATATGCGCTTGAGTTTCATGTACTCTCTTTACCGATTTTCCTAATTGGAAGTACGATGATCGTATTCAATTTCGTAACATTGCGCCATGCTTTTGTGGCTATCATGCTGACACTTTACCTTCAGCCACCCCCCGGCGAGATAATAAGTGAACTAGCTGCTGACCTTTCTTGGACAAGCGCGGTAATTGTAGAAGGTCTTATGGCCCCGCTTGGGCTTCCGGTTTCACTGGATTCGAGTTTTGGCTCGCCCGCATTAGTAATAGAGGGCATCAATGGAACCAAGACACCATTTTTTGTCGGGGAACCCAGCTCAGGTGTATTCTCCACCATAGGGCTGTCGCTCTTTGCCATTTTCGTGGCTTACATAATTCGAGGCCCGACCTGGAAGCGGGTGGTGCTTTTTGCAGCCGGCTTTCCACTTTTTTACCTACTCAATACGTTGAGAATTGCCATTGTACTCTCTTTATGGTATCTATGGGGAGAGAATGTCTCTGAAGCTTATCATACAATTTCAGGTTCTTCCATGGTTGCTATTGGAACATTGATCATACTCTTAATAGGTGAAAAGGCACTCAAACTAAATATCCGTTCTCCAAAGATACCTTTAGACAAATGTAATATCTGCAACAAGTGCTTGATGGCGCATGAATCAATGTGCCTCGCCTGTGGTAGAGTTTTGGGAAAGATGAAGCAAACCCTCGAGAAAAGTATTGAAAGAATCGCGGTGGTAATATTCATAGCTCTTATAGCAACTTCACTAGTTGTGACAAGCACCTATAGCGGTGATACTTCAAAGAAGTTATCTAATCTGGACATAACCAAGATAGTGGGTCCAGAGACGACAGAATATCTTCTGCCTCAGATCTCCGGATGGGATCTCAAATACGCCTATAGGGACAGCCGGATAGAATCAATCCTTAATCAGGATGCAGCATTGGCTTTTAGATATATCCGGGCTACTCCTGGAATAGACGGAGCTGGTTCCAACTCCGCCGATAATCCTTCATTATATTCCAGCATTCAGATTTCTACTGGCCACCACGTTTGGGAAGACTCGCTAATCACATATCCTTCAAGAGTGGGAAGACCCGGGGCAACTCTATTAGAATCCGGAGATGTTGTTATATCAGATGATAAGGCCGGCAAGTTTCTTCTCTTCAAGAGAATAGGATCCACTTCGACAGAGGCTGTTGTTTACTGGTTCGAACGGGTACCTCTTAAGTTCGGCTCTAACTTTGAAAGCAGGAATGTACTAATAAGTATTTGGGCAAATACGGATTCGCTGGCAAGGAAGGGTGTAATTGGTGCGGCAGATGACTCTAAGAGCATAAAGGATCTATTTTTGTCACTTGCAAGACCCATTGCTAAATATTGGGATGAGCAGTCAGCAACTTTGAATACTGGTAACAAACTGCTTTTCAAATTCGTTAGCAAGAATATTTATGCATTACTCATAATATGTAGTCTACCCTTTGCTCTGTTCTGGGTTTATCATGAAGCAAGGAAGGCATCTCTATCGTCGAAAATGCGCGAGTTATACCGTCAACTAACATCAGAAGACAAATACTTCATTGAAGCCTTACTACAGTCCATCAGAGGCAATAAGCTAAGTACTGGCAATTCTATTGCCAAAACCTACGCCATGATTTCAAAGAGAGAGCTTAGTGATGATCAGTTAGCAAACATGCTTCACGTTGCCAGAAGAACTGGCTTGGCAGCTGAAGCAATTGCATCAGTTAATGATGAATCCTTACTTGTCTGGAAAATGAACTTCAAAGTTAAGCGTAAGCAAGCTCCAAACGCGTATACTACGAAAATACGCGACTTTCGGAAAATATTCAAGATCGCAAAGAGATGATAACAGGAACAATGGAGATAATCCTGTCGTTAGTAACGGAGACATATTAGCATGAAAATAGCCATTATTTGTAGAAGATACTATAGTGAAATGGGCGGAATAGAGACACATGTACAGGAAATCGCTGAGAGACTTGCGAAGAGACATGAAGTTCTAGTATTTACACTCGTTAGTGGCAACGGACAGACGTGCAATGAAATAATAAATGGTGTAAATGTCAGGAGATTCAAGCCTATAAGACTCTCTTATTCGCTCGAATTTCCGCGAGGTTCTATGTTACGAGAAATTGAGAGATTTCAACCAGATGTATTACATGCTCATGGCATACATACTATAATCCCTTTTTTTGCGTCTAGGGTAAATTCTAATTCTAAATTAGTGATTACTCCACACTATCTAGGCAAGTCAACTACGCTGTTTAGGAAGTTTCTCTTTTTCGCGTATAAACCTCTACTCAATGTTGCTCTATCGAAATCTGATAGAATAATCTGTAGTACATCAACCGAGAAGAACATGTTGAATCGGTCATTTAATGTTGATAATATGAAGATTAGGATGATACCAAATGGAGTGGGGACTGATCTGGCGAAAATTGTTCCGAAGAGAGATGGCATGCGCATACTTTCCGTTGCTAGATTGGACCTTTACCACAAGAAAACTGATAAATTGATAAGAGCTTTTAAGCTCATAGAATCAAAAATTAATGCGAAGCTTGTACTAGTTGGAGATGGTCCTGACAGAAAAGAGATAATGAAGCTGATAAATTCATTAGGTCTGTCAGAAAAGATCGAAGTGAAATCTAACTTGACACGGGACCAATTGGTTCAAGAATACGCCAATGCCACTGTTTTCGTAACCGCATCAGAGATAGAAAATTTCGGCATAGCTGTTGCTGAAGCGCTGGCTGCAAAACTTAAGGTCGTCGTTCCTAATTCCACAGCACTATCCCTATTTGTAGATGCCGGTCATGCACTAGGAATGGAAATGCCGATCACAATTGAGAAAATAGCAGAGGCCATGATGACCTGCCTTCAAGACAATAATAAGTTCCTCGAATATTCACCCTATACTTGGGACATGGCAGCAGAAGAACTGCACAAACTCTACGAAGAATTATCGGCGAAAGATTGTTGACTGCGACTGTAGAAACACCTGCATACATAGAATTGCTAAGGACCATAGGGATGCCTGGTCTCCTTGCAGGTAGGCAAGGAAATCGAACCTTGGAGTTGATGAAGTTAGCAGAACTGAACAAAATAACTCTGTTATATTCAAATTCATTAGGTGATCCCGACTTGCGTCAAGACTTACT
>MNFB01000055.1 GCA_001917995.1 Thaumarchaeota archaeon 13_1_40CM_4_38_7
AGAATGTGTAAATTGCTTTGAATAACAATCGCCTTTCTCGATTTCATCACTATCAATTTGTTTAACTTCAGCTTGCACGCCTATTTTTTCAAGCAAGCCACAAAATTCTTCGCGCTTACTAATTTGAGTACAAGTATCAGGTTCAGAATCGTGCATACGTCAGGTTGAATCCGACCCTCAAATAAATATTACAAGTCCTAATTGAAGTAATTCGGTGCCTGATAAGCTATAGGAATAAGGTTCTGCTTCAAGATTATTAGGAAAATTCTCAAAATGTAATAAAAGTGGTTTGTGCTTACTATCTTCAATATTGGTAGACTACGGTTTACTGGGATCTAAAAAGTGGTTTCTTGGGATAAAGTTTTGCTAAACTGGAGTCCGCTTATTATTATCTATCTTGCCATCTTTCGTAGTGGCTTTTTTATGAGCGCCTCCATAAGATCCTTCAATATACTTCTGAATTTCTTGCACATACTCCTTGGTGCTAGCGTCATATTTTGCAAACGACTTGAATATCTCCTCAGCTATAGTTCCTAGTTTTTCCGGAGGGAGTTCTGGGTTCCACCTGTCTCTGAAATATTGTCTTATAAATTCCCAATGGATTTCGTGAGATTTGAAAATCATTTGAATTTGTGCAAGGTTTCCAACCGCTTGATTAATCATTTTTTCTGGGTTTCTAAAAAAAATCGTAACAAAACTACTAGCACCAAGAAGTCCCGAAAGAAAACTCCATGAAAGGTCTTTGTCATGGTATAGCCATGCAAAAACAATAGAATTTACTAGTAACGCAATTCCGACAATCACGATGGTTAAACTAATCCCCATATTGAAGGTAAATCCAGTTTTGGCAGATCGAATAACATCAAAATAATCCTTCTGAAGACCCTTGAAAAATGCAATATCACTTTTAAACCACTCTTGAGTCCAATCCTCCCTTACTTTGTCTGTTTCATAGTTTTTTGATGATCCGGATTCTTCCGACATTTAAGATCCCCCATAAGATAACGATGAGAAGTTCCTACTAAAATTGCTAGAAATTAAACCAACAACAATATTTTTCAAATTGCATGATATACGTACTTCATAAGTTAAAAATTTGATCATCTCATCAAAAACAAATCTCTAATTTTTATCATTATTTTATTATTTTCATAACAATTTACTTTCTTTGAAGGTTTCAAACATGATTTTTTATATTATCGTGACGAGGTGTTCAATATGCAATTAGAGTTTCTTTGTACATCATGTTTGTCGGTCAGAATTCGCTATACTAGTAAATATTAGTTTAACCCTACCGGGATAAGCACAATCGAATAAATACTCCGAAAATACCCTGTCTCTATTAATGCTAAAATTTCAAAATAAAGTTGTAGTTATTACTGGCAGTGGCACAGGTATTGGAAAAGCGATTGCTATCAAGTTTGCCGAAAACGGTGCAAATATTGTGATTTTGGGAAGAAGAAAAGAACCACTCGAGGAAGCAGCTAAAGAGTTGGAACAAATTATTGCCAACGTCAAAAGTGGTGCATTTGTGAAAATCTTCCCAGGTGTTGATGTCAGTGATGAAGAAGGAGTTTCAAAAATGTTCGAAGAACTGAAAAAATCACACGGGGTTGTAGATATCGTAATTAACAATGCTGGCGTTTCAGGGCCAGTTACATGCTTTGTCAACGCACCAATGTCAGAATTCAAAAGTACTGTTGGAATTCATCTTACTGGTACTTTTTGGACCTCCGCACAAGCAATCAAAGCTATGAAATCAGGTGGAAAGATCGTTACCATTTCTACATTCTTTACAGAAGAACGTCCCTTTGAACAAAGACCATATAGATTCCGAAGTCCATATACTGCCTCACAGGGCGCAAAAAACAGACTTGCAGAAGCCATGTCATGGGAGCTTACAGATAAGGGAATTGTTTCAATAGCTACCAATCCTGGACCAGTCCATTCTGACAGAATATACAAGACAGTATATCCCAAAGCAGCCGCAGAATTTATGAGAGTAAGTGGCTTTGAAAACCTAACTCCTCAAGAGATTGAACTTGTCAATAATGATATCCTACCACTGTTAGGCGAGGATGAAGAAACTGTACGAGATGGAATCAAAAATGCAGCAGCCAAACTTGCAAAGACAAAAGCAATTAATTCAGAGTCAGATGTTCAGAAACTTGGTACAACCATTTCAACACTTTTATCCAAAATCCAACAAATTGCCGAGAAAATTCAAAGTAACACCAGCAAGATGATTGCAGACGAACAATTTTTGTCACAGCAACAGGTAGCCGAAACAGTGTTTATGCTGTGTGATGACAACATTTCAAAAATACTAAACGGCAAGGTAATACCAGGTGACCGTGTATTTTATCCTGTAAAACCACACATATCTTCCTCAATTCCCGAGTCACAGTCAGATTTCAAGGCAAAAGTGGTCTTATTGGTAGTAGATGCAACAGACGAATCAGACATTTCACGAACAGAATTCCTTGCACAAAATATTGAAAACAGTGGAGGAAAATCTATCATTCTAATCTCAAAGACAGGCACAAAGCAAGCAGAGGAAAGACTTTCCAAATTTCATTCTCATGTCGTTGACTTTACAAATCAAGAAAACATCAAACGTATGCTAAATACAGCAACACAAAAGATAGGACCAATAAGTTCTGTAATTTATGTAACAGGAAAAGTTCCACAGGTATCCAAGCTTACAGAATTGTCAAGATCACAGTGGGATAGCCTAGTTGACAAATTCATAAACACTCCTGCATTAGTATTACAAGAGTCACTGAACATGTTTGTTCCAAATGGGGCAAAGAATCCGCCTTTATTCAAAGATAAGCAAGGTACGATCATAATAATAGGACCAGATATGCCTACTGGTTCCAAAGTGACCGGCGGAGACAGAGCAAAAATCGAAGTATTCAGGGGCGCTTTGAGACCATTTGTGACAACAGTAAATCAAGAATTAAGCAAACGTATGCTAAATACAGCAACACAAAAGATAGGACCAATAAGTTCTGTAATTTACGTAACAGGAAAAGTTCCACAGGTATCCAAGCTTACAGAATTGTCAAGATCACAGTGGGATAGCCTAGTTGACAAATTCATAAACACTCCTGCATTAGTATTACAAGAGTCACTGAACATGTTTGTTCCAAATGGGGCAAAGAATCCGCCTTTATTCAAAGATAAGCAAGGTACGATCATAATAATAGGACCAGATATGCCTACTGGTTCCAAAGTGACCGGCGGAGACAGAGCAAAAATCGAAGTATTCAGGGGCGCTTTGAGACCATTTGTGACAACAGTAAATCAAGAATTAAGCGATGTTCTCAAATCAAAGGCAAGAGTTTACCTACTCTTACCTGGGAGCATAGAAGGCACAGAACCAAATAATGCAAGAATCCTAAGTGCCATAAGTTACTTTACTTCTGGAAAAGCAATGAACAGCTCTGAGATAATCTGCTATCCCGATGAAACAAGATCCTAATGAAAAAGTTCTCGGAGCTTAACGATGAGTTTGGTCTGCTATCCATAGATTTTGAGGGATCAAAAGAAAGCGGTGAACTGGTGCTGATATCAAAGAGAAACCTCTACCAGATTAGAAAGGAGCTCCCACTGCGTCAATAATTAACTTGATTGCCGTAATTATCAGAACTATTGTAACGAGTATCCTGAGTCTTCCCTCTTCTACACGTAACGAAAGCCTGCTCCCCAAAATACCTCCAGCAAACGCTCCTGCTGAGAGTAATGCTGCCTGATAATAATCAGGATGGCCTAAAATGGAGTGCATGATCATTCCAGATGCTGCCGCAAACAGAAGAATAAATTGCGATGTAGGTGCTGCAAGTTTCATAGAAAGCCCTATAGCAACCACCATTAGTGGTACAAATACTGTACCACCTCCAATTCCAAATAGACTAGAAATTATTCCAGCGAAAAAACTTGCTCCAACTGCAAGTACCATTATCTGTTTAGATAGATTGCATTCTTTGGATTCCATTTTTCTTCGAGCATAAATGTATCCACTTGAACCAATCAATACAATTCCAAATAACAATTTGAATAGTGATGACGATATCTCATCGGATATGTATACTCCAAGTATTGTTCCAGGTATTGAAAGAAGTGCAAGTTTGATACCAATTGAGTAAACTATTCTCTTTTGTTTTGCATATGATGCGGTAGAAGCAACTGCATTGCTAAAGGCGGCAAAAAGACTATTACTTGCAGCAAGAGTAGGTGAGAATCCAAAGAATGTTAACACTGGAACTACTACAAATCCTCCTCCCAGCCCAATCATAGAACCTATTATTCCAGCTATGAAGCCAAGAGGAAGAAGCCAGAGGTAGTCAAACAATGCCATCACCAAAATGAATTTTCCACAGATTAAGGGATCGCGTCAACCTTAGTGAACCAAGATATGGAGTTAATTATCTAGCAACTAGCAATTTCCACAGATAGCCGTTCGCGTTTGTGGTTGCCTCGATTTCAAAGTGTTTATTTGCTAATGATATAGAGTGGGTTGTACTATCTGGTTTTTTACCGTTTATGTGAAAATCTCTCAGAGCGTCCATCATATCAGAAAGAGTAGCATAACCTCCTGGTTTCTCTTCATCCCAACACTGGCACATTGTTTCATTAATTACTGCGCTAAATACGGTTTTTACGTCATCATAATTAGTCAACAGGGGGTTCGATTGCAATGCTGCTATTACAAGTCCTGGCGCAGTAGAGGACCCTACCATGTTAATATCTCCAAGAAAGTTACCATTCTTGTCTCGTAGTTCAGTAGAAGTACAATACTTGACAAGAGCTTGTTTTTTTGGATCAGTCAGAAAATTACAATATTGATTGATATCTGTCGGGCTACTAAATCTTAGAGGGTTACTCATATTGATATGATTTAACGTCAATGTAGATTTCAAATCGGAATTTGCTTCTTCGTATGAAAAGTCTAGGTATGATGTAGATCTTTCCTCTTCCACGATAGTAGTTTTCCGCGTAGCATTAATTTGATTGAAAATTAGAATTATTGCGACGATTACAACAGCACCAGCTATTCCTGCATAAACATATTTTTTCGATTTCACGTTATCCTGAGTTTTTGATATGTTAATAAAGCAATCTGGCGATTCGTGAATGTTAATTAATACCAAAATGTGTCTTGTGAATGTTGCGTATAATATTATGTGGTTTTGGAATTGTGGGACAAAGTTTTGCAAAACTTCTCCTATCAAGGTCTGAAGACCTTTATGCAAAACATGGACTAAAACCTAGAATAGTTGGGGTTTTCGATTCTAAAGGTTCTGCCGCCTCATCTGCAGGTCTTGATCTAAATAGATTGTTAGAAGTGAAGAAAAAGTATGGCAATATAAGAAAATACCATAACAAAGAGAAAGATGCAAATGGGCTAGAAATGATAAAAGGGATGGATGCTGAAGTCCTCATTGAAACTACACCAAGTAACTACAAAGATGCAGAACCCGGTATGTCACACATTGTAAATGCGATGAAAAAGGGACTCCATGTAATTAGTGTAAATAAAGGCCCATTAGCTCTTGCATTTCCTTCTCTAATTGAACTGGCTACATACAATCAGGTACAATTGAAATTTAGCGGTACTGTTGGAGGAGGCACGCCAATACTAGATTATGCAAAAAATAGCCTACGAGGAGAACGAATAGTTTCATTTCAAGGAATTCTCAATGGCACTACAAATTACATTCTAACCAACATGGCCGGAGGTATGACCTTCACGATGGCGCTCACAGACGCCAAGAAGAGAGGGTATGTAGAAGCTGATGAATCTCTTGATATAGATGGTTTTGATGCTGCTGCAAAGCTAGTCATACTTGCAAATTGGATTATGGATATGAAAGTCACTATAAAAGACATCAATCGGACCGGAATTAGGAACGTGACAACACCAGATATCAAAAAAGCCGCAGAACACAAATCTGCTGTAAAGCTCATTGCTTTCTGTGACAGAGAACTTGAAGTAGCGCCAAAGGAAATACCTCTTGATGATCCTCTATGCGTCAACGGAACATTAAACGCAATTACTTTTAATTCTGAACATTCTGGACAACAGACTATAATAGGTCGTGGCGCTGGAGGAATGGAAACTGCAAGTTCAATTCTACGCGACTTGCTTGATATCAAACAGGAAATGTCAAGAGTTTGAAGTCGCATGCTCTCTCTAAAAGTTCAAGTAATGAAATACTAGACAAAATAACGTCTCAATGGCACATAGTCATGCCAAAAATCAAGACATTGGTTTTACATGAGCTTGACGAACACTCTAGCCTCATAACAGGAGATAGTTTCAAAGCATTAAAGATAGACGACGTTTATTTG
The DNA here is from genome assembly GCA_001917995.1 of Thaumarchaeota archaeon 13_1_40CM_4_38_7. Classification (GTDB taxonomy): domain Archaea; phylum Thermoproteota; class Nitrososphaeria; order Nitrososphaerales; family Nitrosopumilaceae; genus Nitrosotalea. The sequence continues at coordinate 6,358 of MNFB01000055.1, forward strand.
CCATTTTTAACCGAAACTTCACTACTCGAAAAATTTCCCAAAGTCATAGTAGACACTGGAGCAATCAAGTTTGTTTGTAATGGGGCAAATATCATGCGACCCGGAGTCAAAAGATATACTGAACTTAAAAAGGACGATATTGTCTGCGTTGCCGAAGAATCACATAACAAATATCTCGCAGTAGGAAAATCATTTGTTTCAAATGATGACATGCAAAACATCACAAAGGGAGAAGTGGTTAAAAATTTGCATTATATTTCAGACAAATATTGGGAAGCTGCTAAATTGATAAAGTGACTAGTTTTCAGTAAATTCTCTTACACCGGTCTTATCAGCAACAAGAATATCTATACCATCACCACTTGCGGCATCTCGCATAGTTGCTGACTTGATGGACTTGACTACTAGTGCAACCGCTTCCTTTTCTTTCATCTTAGACTTGTATTCTTGGTCCAAAACACCAAGCGCCATTTCGGCTCCTGTCCCTACAGCCGCATAATCGTCCGGTAAAACAGAACCTAATGGATCCAATGTGTAAATAGCTGGATTCCCATCTACTCCACCAACTATGACTTGGGTCAATAGTGGGAAGAATCTACGCTCATACATTAGAGTAGACATCATTTTGGCAACTGAGTTTGGTGGAATGTCTCGTTTAAGCTCCATTTTCCTAATCTTTGTCAACGCCCGCATTTGCATTGCTAGAACCTGCATATCAGCAACCATTCCTGCACAACAGGCTCCTACGTAATCGGTAATTTTGAAAGTCTTCTTTGTGCTTTTGCTTACTACAAAATTGCCGTAGGCAATTCTCCTCTCACTTGCTATAACGACACCGCCATCATATGTAACGCCAACAGCAGTAGCGCCTGGCATATACATGTAAGCCATGTTTGAATTGCAAAACGAGCACAATAAAGGCCTTTCTCTGAAATCCTAACACGGCATGCGATGTCTTTTTGTCGCTACGAATCACCAAATAAGGAAGGGTCAAGGCAACTGATTACTGAATTTCTTTATGATTTTGCACATGCATTTTGTGGTTTTCCTCAACAAATCAATTCGTGCAAATTCGTTAGGAGAATGAATTCTCGAGAATACATACGTACTTCCAACAGATATACAGGGTGCCTTGAGGATTTTAGAAAATGAATACATTGGGCCCGTACCTGCTGAAGAAACACTCAGTATAGATCTGCCAAAAGATTCGTTGGCCGCTTGTCTTACGGTCTTAACAAACTTGTCCGAAATTTTAGTTCTTGATGCTGCCTCGCCATGAATCATTTTTACTTGAATATCACCAAATCCTTTTTCTTTGAGATGCTGTTTGAGTCTTCTTAGCTGTTTCAATGGATTCATTTTAGGAATCAGTCTAAAATCAATTTTGACTAGCGCCGTTGAAGGGAGAACTGTTTTTGCTCCTGGCCCTTCATATCCCGATGTGAAACCAGCTATATTGCAGGTAGGGGCACCCACTAATGCTTTTCTTATTTCGGCACCTTTCTTGTTGCCTACAAATCTCCTTATGCCATATTCTTTTTTGAAAGATTTTTCGTCAAAAGGCTCAGATGCAATAACTTTTAGCTCTTCATATGTAAAATTATCAGCTTCTTTATACCAGTCTTTTATCAATATCTTCCCATTCTTATCTCGCAAAGTTTTCAAGGCTTCTACCAATCTCCACGCAGGATTTTCGATGAGTACTGCAAGACTCGAGTGTGCATCGCGTATAGACTCTTGTAGTGACAGTTCTACGTATAAGAGACCTTTCATTCCGAGGCTAATAATTGGCCTGTCTTTTTCGTCAACATAACCAAATTCCCATATTATTGCATTACATGATAACTTGTTCCTATACCTTCTGAGATAATCTTCAACGTGTATGCTACCTACTTCTTCTTCACCTTCAACAAGAAACTTGATGTTGCATGGTACATCACCTGTAGTTTTAAGAAATGCCTCGACTGCCTTGATTCTGGTAATTAGTTCGCCCTTGTCATCTGCTGAGCCGCGACCGTAGATTTTGTTTCCTCGCCTCTTGCCGCTAAATGGTTTGTCATCCCACAATTCTAATGGCTCTTCGGGTTGAACGTCATAATGATTGTAAAATAGTATGGTCTTGTTCGGATTTTGCACTGATCTTACCTCGCCATATACAGTCGGTGGAATGTTTTTTCCTATTCGTAATATCTCAGCCTTTATTCCAGATTTTCTCATAATTTGGACAACTAATCTTGCACACTCTTCTAACCCTAGATTTTTTGCTGAAATACTAGGCTGCCTTATTAATTTCTGAAGATCAGAAATTAAGGATGGCATGTTTTTGTCAATGAATTGATCTTGCATGATTAATCACTTTATTCTATCAAATGGTTTCATAACTATTGAGATAAAATCCAAAAGATCGGTGGCAACAATGTGAAGACCATGTTTTCTCTGTGCAAGAAGACCAGCCTTTCCATTCACAAATACTGCTGCAGAAGCTGCTTCGATGGGATTCTTATTCTTTGATAAGATTGCCGCAACTATACCAGAAAGAACATCACCAGTACCTCCAACAGTCATTGCTGAGATGTTTTTTGGGTTCAGAAAAGTATGTGTTCCATCAGATACAACGTCAGTTGGTCCTTTAAGTAAGATTGTTACATCATTTTCCTTTGCATATTTTTGCACTATTACAGTTCGTTGTTTAATGCTGTCTGGAGGCACTTCACCGAACATCCTCCTAAATTCACCTGCGTGTGGCGTTACAATAACTTTCTTACCTTTGACATATGGTAAAATTTCAGGTATCAATGCGCTAGCATCAAGAGACAACATTACCGTTCTGTCCAAAAGTGAATTGATTAAAAGTTTTAGTGCTTCCTTGTCTTGAATTCCAAGACCCATTCCTATGGTAGACGAATCAAGTTCTTTTGGTATAATTCCAAGCAATTTATGGACTGCGCCCCTTGTGAGCTTTGCATCCACGAGAGGAACTACTATAAGATTAGGAGAAATCGCACGTGTTGAAGCCACATTAATTTTTGGTACACATGTGTATACTAAATCGCTTCCTGCCCTCAGGGCTGCAAGAGATGATAATATGGGTGCACCGTGGTACAGGTAATTTCCTCCTACTACCAACACCTTACCATTCTCGCCTTTTCTTGATGAAGATTTTCTTGGCGGAATAAAATTCTTAACAATTGTAGATGTAAGAATTTTGGCCAACAAATGTTCTATTTTTTCTGGCTGGATAAACTTTCGTCTTCAACAAGCTTGGAGCCATCAGAATCAATATCTTCTGAATCAGTAGTCACTATTCTTCGCAATTCCTTTGGCGTGGTCACTTTTCTTGCAAAAGCAACGTAGGTAGTATGACCTATACCACGAAATGAATGACGTGTCTTTCCTTCTCTTGCTTCTATTGTTCTTACTATCTGTTCGGTACATTCAATATCGAAAAAGTCATTCTGCCTTAACGCAGTTACAAGTTTTTCAAGCTGATTCATTGTTGGACATATTGACACAAACGCACCACTGCCTTTGAGCATTTTTCTTGCCTGTGGAACAACTAGCCAAGGATCTCCTAGATCAACTACCACAACATCAGCATTTGTCCTAGGAACTTTCCTTGCATTTTTGATATCAAACTTTTCCATAGTGACATGTTTTACTAGTCCCGCTTTCTCTATGTTTTTCCTAGCTATTGCCATAAAGTTTTCGTCAACATCATATGTGTATACATGACCTTTTGGCTTTACAATACTTGCAAGAAACGTAGTAAGCGAACCGCTCCCAGTTCCAATCTCAATGATTTGTTGACCACTTTGTAGTCCAATTCTTGCTGCAATATATCCCAGATCTTTTGGATATACTATTTGGGTACTGCGTTGGCTCTTCATCACAAAGTCATAGATAGTTGGTTCCAAAAGATAGATTATCTTTCCTTTATTAGTTTTGATTGCATTACCATACTGTTTTCCAATAACTTTTTTGTGGTCGATTATTCCAATGTGAGTGTGAAACTGTTGCTTATTTGAAACCCTCATCAGCCACTTTTTAGAATCATTATAAAAGAACAATACATTGTCGTTTTGTTTTATTTTCTTCACAACTAAACCTGATTTAAAGTGGATAAGAGTATTTCCAAACAGCCCAGGTAATTTTTGGCATTGAACACAACTCAGAAGAGCCATGCAGTATGACTCAGTTTTTCGCTATAGGTTTTTTCTTAATGAACCTGCCAGAGATTACAGAAGCAACCCAGAACACTATACCTAGGATGACTTTGTCCTGAGAGAATGTAAACATGCCTACCACTGTAAAGACTAGCCCAAGTGCAGCAAGAATTACTGTGATTACTGATGCTTTCTTTGGTTTCACTAGCCTTCCTTCTTTGAATTTACATCCTTTCAGGAGCATCTATTCCGAGAAGAGAGAGAGCCTTGTCAAGTGTTTCTTTAAATGAATATACTAGACACAGTCTTGCGTTTACCAATGCTTCTGACTCTGCGGTCAATACTTTAACGTGTTCATAAAATGTATTAAAAGCAACAGCAAGATCATAGCAATACCTTGCAATTATCTTTGGTGATAGGTTCTTTGCTGCGTCCTCCACTTGGATATCAAACTTGCCTATCATTTTTGCCAAGATTGTCTCATAACTAGTATTCAAGTCACTAAATGAAACACCAAAGCTGGGCGTTTTACCTCCTTTTTCTAGAATTCTCATTGCTCTTGCGTATGAATATTGTATGTAAGGCCCAGTATCACCTTCCAAACTTAGCGATTCGGTCATATCAAAAGTGATTATCTTGTCGAGGTCTTGTTTTATCATTGAATAACGTAATGCTCCAATTGCCACTTGCTCGGAAATTTGTACCAGTTTTACTTCATTCAAATCTGGATTTCGTTTCTTGGCTTCTTCATACGTTTTTACTCCAAGAATATCCAAGACATAGTCGGCATTGACATAGATTCCTTTTCGACCAGACATCTGTACAGATTTGCCACCTGTATCAAGATTCAGTGTCTTTGCTGTTTCTGCACTAAGAGTTACTGACTCGTAACCCAGATGAAAATAGGAACCTTCTTTTGCTTTGAAATCAGAAATTATTTTTGTTATAATATTTTGCAATCTTGATTGCCTGGAATCAATTACTGTGATTACCGCATCTCCTGTAAAATTCAGTTTTGTTTCGGTATTTTCAAGTGTGGTTTCCCAAAGAACTCTGCCGTCTCTTTGCGTGGAGTATTGTTTATAGTAAAATGGATCATCTAAGATTCCAAGTTTCCAAGCAGCGTAAGGAATGTCTTTTGCTATATAGGTAGCAGTTCCATCACTTCGTACCAGAACTTTATCGTCTGATTCAGCCTTTATCACCCAGCAACCTACATTTTTTCCTTCTTTCTCAAGTTCTATGATTCCCATTGATTTCATCTTGTCAAATACATTCTTCCATAGGTTAGAACGAACTATCTGTGATTCAAAGTTTAGACAGTCATAGGTCACTCCAAGGCGCCAACATGTTTTCAATTGTTCTTCAAGAACATGTCTTGTAATCTCATCTCCAAACTTTGCTGTCTCAGACTTGCCTTCCTCAAGTTCTTTGAGAATCAAAGATCTTTTTGTTGCTAAGGTAGGATCATTCTCATATCTTTCGGTGGTGTTAACATATACAACATCACCACAGTAATGATCGAATTTCTGGCCCTTTGGAGGTTCTCTTGAAAATCCACCATATCTGAATCCAACTATAATGTCAGCTACTTGGAGACCAGAATCATCAACATAGTTGAGCACTCTTACATCATAGCAAGCTTTCTGTAGAATCCTAGATATAGTATCACCAATTATAATATTTCTTACATGTCCAACATGAAGTGCCTTGTTAGGATTTACGCTAGTGTGCTCAACGACAATTTTTGAATTCTTTCCTATGTCGATTTGTCCATAGTTTTCTTGTATGGATGATTGGATAACAGACTGGGTCAATAAAGGATAATTTGCAACAAAATTTAGATACCCAGAACTATGAGCGCTAACTTCAGTTACGAATTTTCCTTTGTCTTTGTTGTATTCATTTGCTATTGATTTGGCAATCTCAAACGGCCTTTTCTTCAATGATTTGGCAAGTAAGAATCCAACATTACAGCTTACGTCACCAAATTCTGGTCTAGATGCCTCAGATACATCAAACTCGGCCTGTTGGTATCCTAGGTTATCACAGATTTTTTTTACGTTGGATCTAATTTCAGCAAAGAGTAGTCTTAATGTCATATATTCATTCAACTAATAGTTTTTGTTCAATCATTTCAAGTGCTTCTATTACTCCATCACCTGCATGACCAGGCACTGATATTGTCGCATGTAACCTCACCTCTTCAGAAGCATTACCAAGAGCTACACTGGTTCCTGCCATCTTAAAGAGAGGAACGTCTGTTTCACTATCCCCTATTGCTATCACATCTTCTTTTTTGGCTGAAAACATCTCCATAACCTCAAGAAACCCGTTAGCTTTGTTGATGCCTTTTGAATTAATGTGATAGGCATATTGGCTATCTGATAATTGTACGTCAAAGTTATTTTCTGCAAGAATCTTTTTGCCTAAATTAATATCAAAATTTCTTTCAAGAACCACTTCGGTCATACGTGGAAAGACTTGTTTTTCTACTGTCTCTGGAATTTTGATTTTCAGAAAATCAAAAGCCTTCATGCATTCTTCTTTGTTTCCTATTAGTTTATGTTCATTAGGTCCTGTTGTTATAATTCCACCATTTTCTCCCACTGCAATCCTTGTTGTTCCACCAAATACGGACAAGATGTATGCCTCAATCGAAGATCTTCCTGTTACATAGATTACCATGTGACCTATCTTTACTAGATATCTAAGAGCTGCTAGTGCATCAAGATCAACCCGTCCTCCTTTATTGTCTGTAATTGTACCATCAATATCCACGGCAAATATCTTGGGTTTCATTTAAATCCCATACTGATGTCGAGCATAATAACTGCTAGCTAAAATACTTTCAGTCATTGAATACATTGTGGTTAGGAAAGGAAAGATGGCCGAGATCTTCAGCAGGGCATTATACAACGATGATCCAAATTTTTATCTGATAGGATATCTTGATTTTGGCAAAATCAAAGAATCTACACTGCCTGAATTTCTAAAGATATCGGAAAATTTTGAAACAATACCTGCAACACGAATTATTTACATTAAAAAAGGAAATAGGATTTTATTCAGCAAACAAAGGAAGTAGTATATGGGAATCCCAGAAAAGATTCAAGCCATAAAAGATGAAATGGCAAAAACACAAATCAACAAAGCAACTGAACATCATGTAGGTCTGTTAAAGGCAAAGCTTGCTAAGCTTCGAAGAGACCAAGAAGACCAAAAATCAAAATCATCTGGCAGTTCCATTGGTTTTGACGTAAAACGGACTGGCGATGCCACAGTAGTCCTCCTTGGTCTTCCCAGTGTAGGAAAATCAACATTGCTTAACAAGCTAACCGGCGCAAAGTCAGCTGTTGGCGCATTTCAATTTACAACTACAACGGTTGTTCCTGGAATGATGGAACACCGTGGTGCCAAGATACAGATACTTGACTTGCCTGGAATTATCAAGGGGGCGTCTACTGGCAAGGGACTTGGTAAAAGAGTACTTGCTGTGGCAAAGAGTGCTGATTTGGTATTAATTATTCTTGATGTCTTTCAACCATATCATGAAGATATTGTCAGGACAGAACTTGGAAATATAGGCATCAGGCTTGATCAGAAGCCTCCTGATATTGTTATAGAAAAAACCGGGGATGGCGGAATTTCAGCAAGCCAGCAAGTGCCCCTCACAAAAATGTCGATTAGCTTACTAAAGGACATACTAAGAGTTTATGGAATAAACAACGGAAGGGTACTCGTACGGGAGGATGTTGATTCAGAACAATTAATTGATTTTGTATCAGGGAACAAGTTTTACGTGGAATCCCTTACGGTTATGAATAAGATAGATCTGGTCAATCAAGGCTTCCTAAATGAACTACAAAACAATATAAAGTCAAAAATCATTCCAATATCAGCAGACTCGGAAATTAACATAAACGCGTTAAAAGATACAATTTATGAAAAATTAGATTTCATTAGGATCTACATGAGACCAAAGGGCGGTGAGACGGATTACAAAGAACCGCTCATTACAAGAAATGGATCGACTGTTCTTGATGTATGTAATAAATTGCATAGGGATCTAAAGAGGGAATTCAGATTTGCTTTGGTGTGGGGAAAGAGCGTAAAGTTCGGAGGACAGAGGGTTGGACTTGCTCACAGATTGAAAGATGAAGATGTTCTTACTATTGTCAAAATCAAATAGTAAACCTCTTTTGCTTAAATAAATTTACATAACATGTGGAAAAGGAAACTGAATACAGATGGTGCAAAAGATGCATGTCAAAGACCGTACAAGAAATTATTTTTATGCCAGAAATTCCAACTTACAAAAGAAGACGGCAATACAGATGCACACAATGTGGCCAGACATCATGGTTGCAAGGAAGAAGACCATCAGCTGAATCAGTTTACTAAAAATGCGATCAGAGTTTTCAATTTTTGTTAAAAATTTGTTTATACATTATTATCATTTAGTGTATTTTTTTTAAGTGTCACGATAGAAAAACTAGTAAATTTAACAAACAGATAATGGCAAAACGAGTAAAAAAAGCTGCTGCAAAACGATCTTCAAGGCGAACTGCAAGACGTCCAGCTAGATCTTCAAGGCGAACTGCAAGACGTCCAGCTAGATCTTCAAGGCGAACTGCAAGACGTCCAGCTAGATCTTCAAGGCGTGCAGCTTCAAGAAGAAGATAAAACACACAAATTATCGCTTTCTGTAAGCGATAATTTGCATATTTTAGCTTAGCTGAACATTTGGCCTGGTGGAGTGGAGGACTTGTTCTTTACTGCATCAGGTTCTACGAAAAATTTTCTTTCATTTGGAATTATTGTGAGTTTAAGTGAGGCATTAACTGCATAATGCGGAGTGCCATCTGGATTCCTGTAATTTGTTGCAATCCCAACTCTATCAAGATCAACTTTTACCTTTACTATAGTTCCGTCCTCTAGCTTGAAGGTGACATATTCATCCCCTATTCTCTCATGGTCCAGCATTTTGAATTCAATCTTGTCCTTTGAAATACTCATGTAAGAAGAGGATCAGGTCGGACGTATTTGAAGATACTTGCTAATACAGGAAGCTCATGAGTTTTATCTGCTGTTCTGTGGTAATGATGTT
>MNFB01000035.1:0-13707 GCA_001917995.1 Thaumarchaeota archaeon 13_1_40CM_4_38_7
CGCCGGGATTTGAACCCGGGTAACGGGCTTGGAAGGTATGCTAATACTACAACTATTACTACTCACACCTATAATACGGTTATGTCCCAACTAGACTGGGACGACTACAATAAGTGGTTGCAATCTAACAGGCAGCTTTCTTACGCAGATAAGTTGTTAAAGTTCTCACAACGTTTCTACCATTTGGCTTTTACAGATCAATTGGTAACAATGAAAGCTAACAGGACGCGGCTCGAGATTCTCAAAGCGATTGGAAACCTTACACGTTATCTTGATATTAAGAATGATACTTCATTGCACGACGAATACATTCACTGGATGAAACGTAAAGAAATCAAATGGTCCGTGTCTGCATATACTAACAATTACGAGTCAGCTAAGAATCTTGACATAAACTATGTCGTTGAATCACTAAAGAAATTGCCGCGTAGATATGCTATTTTTGGTCTGTTTACACTTGTTACGGGGCTTCGAAGTAGTGAAGCGGTGAAAGCTTTCAACAATCATTCTGACCTATGCAATGATCATATAATGGAGCTTTTCTGGGACAGGCGAACAAAAAAGGCCAACGCCGTATTTTGCTTACCAATTATACATGATCAAATAGATTTCACCATAAGCAGGAAAGTGTACAAATTCATAAACAAACGAAGACTGGGATTCGACTTACGATACTTGCGCAAAGTCAATTTTACTGTAAACGTAAGCAAGGTAGATCCCCTACTCTCTGAGTTTACTCAGGGTCGCCGTGGCAATATATCGCAAAGACATTATTTTCTGCCTAGCATGTATGAACACAAATCCAAATGGTTAGCAACTTGGAATTCAATAATCCGGCAAATCAATTAGAACCACTTGGAAAATAGATCGTCTAATTAGCAAACACTCAGGCACAATACAATTACAAGAAGAGTGAAATGAACCACGCTGCTACACAATTATGGCATTATCTCAGCCAGTAGGGTCTCATATTAGTTAGAACACGAACACTGGAAGATAGCTTGTATAATTCGTAGATAGGTGTAGAAGTAGCTTTACAAGATAAAGTACAATGAACCACGTTGCCACACAATTTACTAATATGTTCCCAGAGTACTGCATCATATTAGTTAGAAGTCGATTGTATAATTAGTAAATCACTAGGAAGGTCGATTGTATAGGTAATGGAAGAAGTAGCACGTTGCTACACAATATTAACCCTCTGCAATCGACAACGTATCATTTAGAATTCAAATTAAATGACATGGCTTCGTACTGTTTATTTGGGAGTTCCACGTTCTTGTTACCGTATAGTGAGCCTGAATGCTGACAGGGGCGACACGCTTCTTGCTCGAAGGTAACAATCCCTTCAGTTCTTGTCGTGTTGTTGAAGTGTCGATCATAAGACACATGTAAGTGGCGAAAACGTGGCTATTCGAAAACATTGGTCATCGCTATCCCGGATCTACGATCAAGACGCTTCTATGCTAAAGATGTATATACAGATAGGCGTCTTGCGCGGTGCTGGCCATTATTGATCTCTCATTAATTACGTATACTGACTTCTCGCAGATTTGTTAAAACACCGGTGGCAGAATGTACATGGCCTCGAATTACTTTTGAAGTACACAATTCACGATGATTGGGCAGGAACTAACGAAGATCATGAAGTCTGCATTAGATGTAGAATAGAAGGGCACTTCGAGGCCAGACGATTAGTTGCAAGAGGAGAACTGCCAAGATGGTACGTTCATATCCATAGATGTGAGTTCGACGCACAGATTAACTAATTAATAAACAGGGTTATACGGCCAACAGCAGATAAAATTACACAGCAAAGATAGATTGTACAATTAGTGATAGGGTAGGCATAATACATTTACAAGTGAGTGGAAAAGGAGCACGTTGCTACACAATATAATGTGCCCAACTAACATACTGTACCAATCGATCGTATAATTAGTAAAACGCTAGGAGCACTGATCGTAGTAAAATAAGGAAATGTAGCACCTAGCCACACAGAATAGGGTTTGAACGGCTGATACACGTACCATAAACTATAGTATTATGACTGTTCACTGATAAAACGACCAATGGAGAAATTGTTATTTCTAAACATTGGATGGATGCAAAATTACAGAGGTCTTGAAAACAATAAGGGGAAAATTATAGACAAAATCCAAGGTGGTGGTTCTGCGGTAAGGAAACATAAATTCGGGCATGAAATTTTCAATTTTAAGCCTCACAAAGGTCACATGTTTGGCTACGTTCAACTATCTCGCGGTCGCAAATTGAGGATCGAAAGAATAGGTGCGCATAAGGAAGACGGTCATGTTGATAACATTTTGGCATTTTGGGTTTCAACAAGGCCAAGAATACGGGGAACTGTCATCACAGGATGGTATAAGGAAGCTGTCGTTTACAGAAGTCCGCAAGATCCTCCTGCAAATTCGAATAGAAAGTACAAAGGAGAAGTCTGTAGATTTTTTGTGAAGGCAAAGGCTAAAAATTGCAGATGTTTACCTGTATTACAAAGAGACTTTGTGATTCCAAGGGGTAAATGTGGAATTGGGCAGACTAATGTGTGGTATGCTGACAAGGAGAAACAAGGACGATTTAGGAAAAAAGCGATCAAATATGTTACAGAAGGATTGCACCAGTATCCCACATAAGAGAGCAAAAGACACGATAATTTTTCTAGATACATGGGTAGAAATAGAATTACACTTCTATCTAATGCTCAAAGTTTTGACAAAATTTAATATTAGCTTCTACTACCTCGTAGTTCTTAATGCCAATCACCTGCGAGCACATATTGATTGACAACGATACACGCTGGCTAATACAAAAAGCATGTGGTGACGCACCAGAAGTTAAACTTGCTCCGATGGATAAAGGAGCTAGTGGCGCTAAAGTATGGCTAGCTCAATTTCCTTTAAACAAAAATCAATCGTCTCAATATTGCGTTTTCAAAATTCATAGTTATAGCAAGATCCAAAGAGAACATAAAAACATACAAGAGGTTACAACAGTTTTACAGAAAAAATCTGACGACTTTCAGATATACGGACCTAGTAAAGCCAACAAAGGTTTGTTGAGATATCAATCCTTTGGAAGCGATTTTAAGGCAAAGAGTCTTAGAGAATTTCTACAAACTTGCAAGAGTATTGCTATCGTTGAAAAAACCATCAAAAAACTTTATCAACAAAGACTTTCAGAATGGCATCCAATTAGTAGCAAACCATGTATCAAGAAATTAAAAATGAAGGATGCCGCGCATGGTTGGCTTACTACTATGGATCTAAACGCAGCAGCAAAAGAAATTGGAAAAGAGAGTCTTGAGCAAAGTCTCAAGGAATGGTATCTCACAAACTTGGTAGATATGAAAAAAGAAATAGAGACTATTAAAAACATGGAAGAAACTTTCAATTTTGGAACAGTGCATGGTGATTTACATACTCAAAATGTTTTGAGAGATAATAATGGTCGCCTTCAACTTATTGATTATGCCTGGGCTTCAAGAGAAAAATGGAAAGCGGTTGATTTCTTGATGATGGAATGTTCACTCAAATTTGCAGTGACACCGTCTAATGCTCGTTTAGCCGATCTAATATTATTAGACGCTTCATTGGATAAAAGCTACGGAACCCCATCAAAAAAATATTATAAACAACTTGAAAATTTGTTATATGGACACGAATTAGCAAAGGTTGCAAGAGCTGTTCACATAGTAAGAGAGGAAGCCATTAAACGGAAAGCTGTGAATGATATTATGCAGTACAAGAAAGGTTTGATTCTGTTAACTGCAGGGCTTGCAAATGTTCGCCAAGTCCTAAATAGGGTTTATCTCTTTCACAGCTTGGCATACCAACTAAGGTTTCTGAAAATAGTAGATGGGTATAGTATAAAACAGAGATAAAGCATTTCTTGAAGATTGAGTATCTTGACGTAAAGCAGATCATCTATCTGCAAACGTGTTGAAGAGAATCCCAATGCTACAAAAAACAATACTTAAAGCGAATTAGGTCTGTATCCATTAGTAAGTTTTTGGGGAAATACCGTAACCATGAATGTAAATCAAATGGATGATTTCTGATTCTTTTTTAAGGATCGGATGACATTATAACCAAGGGGTAATAATTTCCTAAAAGGAGTAGTAATAATGGATTACAAGGATAAAGTACTGGATGGGTTGGACGAATTACAATCATCGATGATATTGCTAGCCCATGCTGATAAAGATTCACCAATAAAGGGCAAATTAAAATTACAAAAAATTCTGTATTTGTTGGCTTATAAAATAGATCAGGTACGCGAATTAAGCAGCTATGAACCTGATATGTTAGGGCCATATAGTGAAACCATTGATGAAGAAGCAGAATATCTAAAGAATATTGGAGTTTTTACTGCAGCCGAAGGTTCTATCTCATTAACCAATGATGGTAAAGAAATAGCTAAAGAACTGGAAAAAAAAGAAAAACCACATGTAATACAATATCTTGATAATTTCAAAAGATTCCTGAATGACATGAGTAGTGATGAACTCTTGTGTTATGTTTATTCTGCCTATCCTGAAATGATTGGTGAATCCGTAAAGTACAACCAACTTTTACCAAAAATGGAAGATACTATACTGAACCTTGTAAAGAAACATAAAATCTCCTCAGAACGTGCAGCTGAATTATTAAGGAAAAATCCTGATTACATTATTCGTAAATTAAAGGAAAAAGGCATTCCTGTATTTTCTAAATAAAAGTTGAAAATATTAGATTCTGCGATGATTATTGCTATTGTGAATGAGATAAAGTATCCAGAGTTAATTGACAAACTTTTAAAACTCAATCATGAATTGTTTGTTCCATCTTCGGTATATGATGAACTATTAGATGAAAACTCCAAACGAGAATGTAAGGGCCTTATAGAAAATGATAAACTCAAAGTTTGTCGATTAAATACAAAGACAGAGGTCGAGGATTTTCAAAAATCGTACCCCTATTTAGGAAAAGGAGAATGCGATTCAATGCTTCAGTTTACAAAATTAACAAAAAACGCGCAAAAAGTATATTGTATTTTAGATGACAAGCCAGCTAGAAAAGTAGCTGATTCATTAAATATTCAATATACTGGTCTATTAGGACTAGTGAAATTGTTGAAAAATCGAAATGCCATTACCTCAAATGAATATGATAATATTATGAAAGCGTTAGAAGGGTCAACTTTTAGAATGCCAAGAGATGTTAAATAGCAATAATTGATTGAAATGGTATGACAGAGGCAAGAATAAAATCAGAACCAGATCCCGATGTGCCTTATAGGAAACAGACAGTCAATGCTAACAGTAAAACTCTCGTTACTCCTGCTAAATCAATAGATCCAAAACATATTGATCCGTCAGTTAAGCTAAGTAAAAGAGTCGTAGGACTTAATGAAATGTATGCAGGATTAACCAGCAAGAAAATTGCAGATCATCTGCTTGGAAAAGATAAGAGTGTTATATACCACTTGAATTCAGTTCAGAGCAGTTTCCGTAATCCTGACTCAGAAATGCAATTATGCTTCTTGGAATTCAAGGAAGAGAGTATTCCTACTCAAAAGGAAATTGAATTCATGACAGATCAAGCTTACGTTCATTCTGACATTACGCCAATTCCAAAGTTGCTTGATTTTACAGAAAGGGTAACCACTACAATAACAAAAGATGGAAAGAAGCAACAGCTTCCTAATGAATCAAAATTTGACAAGTTTTTGAAATATCTTAAAGATTGTATAGAAACAATTCAACAACTTAACAATAAACCCATAATGGGATATGTTCCAGATTTCAGGTTTTACTTTAAAGAATTAGTGGAGTTTTATGTAAAAAATGGTATTAACACATTCTATTATGATGCTCATTTATCAAGTCCTATGACATTACAAGGCTCGATTAGAGCTTTGTCGAGGGAATTAAACAATAATGACGCTCTTGAAAAAAGCTATATTCACATGCTAAATCCTGGTTATGGCAGAGCTTCTAAAGATAGTTCGATTATACCAGCTAAAGATGTGTTGGGATTCGGCCTTGGCATAGATGGGCTCGGGGAACGCCATATGAAAAGAGTATTTAACAAAGAATTGGCAGAATACATGAAGAAGAATCCGGATAATCGTTCTAGGTTATTCGACAAGAAATCATACGGTTACATCAAGACTGCTGACAAGAAAATAATTGAGAAATTTTATCCAAATGATTCTGGTGTAGACATTTCTAATTTCCTAACAGGTAGTAAACCATCTGATAAGGTACAACACGCTTTCAACGCTGAACAACTGGCATTGGAGACACTTAAATTACAAGAGATGTTGAGTGAGCCGAAACCGCTGTTAAACTATGTTCAGAAAAAAGAAAATGTCAAAGAAGATGACATTAAGATCCTGATACGAGCAAAAATCAAACTAAAAAAATAAAGGATCGCCCACCTTACAAAATGAACTATTTTTAGTGAATTTTGTCTCTACCCATATGCAAAGTTTCAAGGAGACCCTGTACCAAAAACAGAGAATAGGAATCCATTTTATAATGTGATAACGCTTAAACTACAACAATTGAACAAATTTCAGTATATTGCACCTCACGATACCGACAGACTGATTGCAGACATAAAAAATCTAGATAGAACCATTTACAATGAGAAGGTAGTTTTTGGAATAGCTTTATACAAAAATGACGGCAAACTGAAACCAAGTTTTTGTAAAATTGATTTTCTACTAAAGGACGAGATTTTGCCCTCAGAGATTGCATACCGTTATGACGACTTTGTGATTGTCAGGAAGAACATTACGATTCAATTTTTCTGCGAGATACTTGAGAAAATTAATGACGGTTTGGAAGTTGAATTATTACCTGACTTAAGAAGTCTAATTAAAGTCAATAACTGGGAAGCATCGTATGTATTCAGTAATCAAGATTGGGGGTATCTTGCTCATCAGTATGCAGGACGGTATTACCAAGCGAGATTTCCAGCTGATGTAGATGGGTTTATACCGAATTATCCACTTATTGCTAATGACTGTCCACCATTTCCAAATGGATCATTAGCCTTAGGATATATTTTCAATCTAAAGTATCATGGATGGACGGGTATGGAGAGATTATTTCTGATAGAAATACCAGATTATAGAGCGAAAATAAAATCCGTAAAAATATCAAATAAAAGAATCATTGTAGAAGCAGAGTCTAAATTCCTTAGGCTGAAAGATCTGAGATTACAATTCTTCATATCAGGTAAAGGATTCACAATAACAAACTCAAATCAAATCCTAACCAAAGGTAAGGCCAAAATAGTTTTAGAAGATGAGGCAGAAATTATACTTGTTGTACTTCAGACTAAGGCAGGTGAAATTATAGACAAAAAAGAAGTTAATTTGAGTTATGTACCGCCAGATAGTTCGATAAAAATCGAAATCCCATCTCACAGTCTTAAGGAAATGATTGCAATGGGTGAGACTAAGCATGTAGAATTCAAATCTGAACTAGATAATCCAGAACCATTTGTAAGTTCCATAATCTCATTTGCTAATTCTGAGGGGGGAAGAATCTTTGTTGGAGTCAATAATCATGGCAAAATAGTTGGAATAAGCGATCCTCCAGCAATTAAAGAGAAAATAATAGATTGGATTGCACAACAATGCGATCCTCGAATAGATGTGGATATGCACTATTCTAAAGATCTTAATATCATGATAGTTGATGTGCCAGTAGGTAAGCAACGACCCTACTGCATGAAAAGTGGAGGGTGTTTTATCAGACATAACGGAACCGACCGACAGGCAACCAGATCGGAACTAGAACAATTATTTAAGAAGGAAAATTTGGTAAACAGACCGAGTTATGTCTTGTAATTTGGAGAAATAACGTAGGATTGTATGATTATCGAGAGCAATTCTAATCTAATAGAAAGTATAGTTTCTATCGCAGTTTCGGTAGGAGGTGGCACTGTACTCGGATATCTTTTGTCTGAAAGAAGCAGAACTAGACAAGAAAAGAGTGATATCAAAAAGATAAAGGAACTATTGTTTGACGACTTTAAGCGACTTAATGATATTGCAATGGATGATATCAAAAATGATCTTGTGGCATTTACGAAATTAGAAAATGATGATTTTATTCATGAATTAACTAACAACAGGCTATCTATGACAAATTTCATGGTTGATCATAAAGGTTCGTACGAATTTGCTTTCTGGAATACTATAAACGATAGTAGTCTGATGATAAGATTAGAACCGGAGGACATAAGGGTGGTTAATGCAATTCATTTTGGTGTGTCTGGGCTTAATTCTAAAATGGAAAAATCATTTTGGGAACAGTATGAGGAAATACTGAGTTTCTTTTCAAATGCGCCCGAAGAGGTCAGAAATAAAGGAATGAAGGAAAAATTGATTGTATTTTTTGCGAGCACATTAGTATGGCATAAACAAATCTATGATGCGCTTCAGGTAGTGTCTATTTCATGGATGAAATTAAAGGACCTTCCAGGTGATACTATTGTACAGCTGAATGACAGAATTGAGAAGGATGAGGAACGAATGTCAAAAAGAGAAACAAAATGAAGGAGTTGTAATTTAATCGGTATGGAATCGCCCACACTACAAAAATAATTGATTCTAGCGAACTAACTACGTATAGCCAAGTATATTTTTGAAGAAAGTCCGGTAACACATGAGATGAAATACGAATCCTTGAATTTTGTATAATTGCCATGTAATGAGCGCGGGGATCTTTATAGGAAGGATTAGTATTCTATTATCAATGCCTTTCTGTACAAAATGTGGTCATAAGCTAAACGATGAAGATAGATTCTGTTATGTATGTGGAACCCCAATAACTCCCCCTATGGAAACAACAAGACCAGAAATAACAAATTCCGAAGAGAAAGAACATTCGGCTACACAAACTATCGGTAACTCTCCAGTTTCAAACGAGAAAGATACATACTCTATAAACTATTCGCCTGACAGGCAAACTTTGTTTGAAGACGGTATATTAGTCCTAACTCCAAACGATTTGATTTTGTATAGTAGTGATGAAAAAGATGAACTTAAAAGAATCCCAATTTCAATCATTGAAGATTCTTCCTACAGTATGTTAAGCAGGGGACTAGTGCTCAAAAGGAGAATAAATCAAGCGGAAAATCTTACTAATTATTTGGAAGAGATACACAATGACATAACTGAACTTGAAGAGGAAACCGAGGAACTTAGAGATGAGCTAAAAGAAAGTGATAAGGAAGAAAAGGAAAGACTACTAACAGACTTAGAGAGTTCAGAAAGAGAACTACAAGAAAAGAGAAAAGAACTCAAAAAATTCGAAGATCATCCTGCAGAGGCTCAACTAAAACAAGAAGAATTAGCAGATATAGACAAGCAAGTATTTAGGCTACCAAAAGACTTCTCTTCAAAGCATAGTAACAAAGATGAATACAAAATCTGGGAATATGCTGTTAAAAGACGAGTAATTGGTACCTCGACATTAAAAGTAGAAACCTTTCCTTATGATGCGATAGTAAGAATTGAAGGGGAAACTGTCGGAACTACTCCACTTACCGCAGAATTGCCATTAATTGATGAAGTGGTTCTTGAAGGAAAATATCATCTAGACGTTATAAAAGAAGGGTCTGAGGAAGTTGGGTTTGATATACCTACCAAATTGGGCGAGTCCTTCAAAAAAGTAATTGAACTAAAGGAAAGGAAAGTTCCAGATAAGTCAAAAGATGAATTTACCCGATCGTTAAGAAAGGAACTGCCAGACCGATCGGTGGATTTGTCAGGTTACCTAATCGAGCGGGAAGTCACTGGGTTAAATGAATTACTCATGCTTACAAAAGATACTCTGCTTGTTATGGATAAAGACAGAAAGAATTACCTATTTGAAATTCCCTATGGCTCTATTAAAGAGGTGGAATACAGTAAGGGATTCTTTGGCAGTAAGTCCGTTAAAATTACATATAATGAAAAAGACTTCAAAGATGAATTATTTGAAATTTGGATAGATGATAAAAATGGTAAAGTTTCAACAGCTGAAGTAAAACGACATTCAGAAAGCCTCGTAGACTTTCTTAATAAAAAGATGAAGGAATCAAATGTAGTTACAGCACCTATGCACAAGCGCTCAAAAGATTACTACGCAATAGATGAAGAGGATATAAAAAATAATTTTAGGCGTTTTGAACCGTTCGAATTTGAAGAACTTGTAGGAAAATTATTTGCTGCAAAAGGCTACAGAGTTGAAGTGACTCAAAAAAGCGGAGACTATGGAGTTGATGTTTTAGCAAAAGCAGGTCATGATATCGTAGCTATACAAGTAAAGCACTGGAAACTCCCTGTAGGTGGCCCAGACGTGCATAAGACCCTGGGATCTATGCTTACTTTTGGGGCGAATCGCGCAATAGTCGTTACTACCTCAGATTTTACAAATCAAGCATACGAGATCCAAAAAAATACGCCAATAGAGTTATGGAACGGCGAACGTGTGAGAGAAGAATTTAAAAATCATCTTATTAATGCAGTAAAACACAGCCGAGATTTCGAAAATAACTAAATCAATGCCTCACTCTAACAAGTGGCTTTTCACGATTGACTTTGAGCGCATTGGAAAATGGTATCTGATCGCAATGGGATTGATATTCTTGGTTGGAATAACTGGATGGTTTAGCGGAGGTAAAAATGGAAATTTGATCTTCTCTAGCAGCATAACTATCATTATGATTATGCTTGGCGTTGCGTTTTTCATTATTAAATGGCCTGAATTCAGATACGGAACGGAAAAAGTTTTCGAAATGAAAAAAGAAGAACGAGAAAGGCAATATCAGCTGATTAAAAATGAATCAGACATTTGGGACTCGTTAACAAAAGAACAAAGAAAAGATTTGTGTAAACGACTGGGTTTGTCAAGACGACATGCAAAGTTATCTCTCATTAATATTCCAATTAAAGAAAGAAAGATGTTAGTATATGTGCTTAATGTTGAGTTTGCCCAAGAAGATTCAAAAGAGAGATCGTATTCATCATTACATCCACCTTCATATTATGAGATATTAGGAACTGATAAAAATGCTTCAGAATATGAAATAAACAAAGCATATAGAAAAAGAATCCTAACATGGCATCCAGATAAGAAAAAAGACATACAGGATGCCGACGAATATGCGAAAATACTGAATGAAGCCAAGGAAGTTCTTCTGGATAAAGAAAAAAGAAGACAATATGATAGTACACTATCCAGTTAGCATGACTGAATACGATAATTTCAAAAAACAAATTTCCGAAGTTCCTAATAAAGTCAAAACAGAGATTAGACAAGTTGGAGATAACGCAGGGGAAAACCTTGTAAGAACTGAAAGCCACTCTCACATTCAAGATTATAACAGAAGGGCAAAAGAGATGGGAGTGGTCTATTTCGACGCCCGTTCTAAGTTAGCAAATATACCATTCCAATACTTGTGGGAGGCAGGAAGATGTTACACTTTGGGGTATTACATATCTACAATTAGTCTCTGTCCTGCTATTGTTGAATATACTTGGAATGTAGATCCAAGATTGAAGGAGATTAACTCATTTATAAAATCAATCGATGGCTGGATTACACTTGGATGGAAGAATTTGTTAGTATGTAGAGAAAAGGGATTGCCAGTAGATGAGTTACTTGAATCTGATGAAATAAAAAATATTACTACAATGAACACCAATCCACGATTCATCGACATTCGGAATAAAATTGATCATGATGAAGTCTCAAAATACTTCAAAGGATCTTTACCTGTTACATATTCTACAATAGCTGAAATAGAGGCAGGTTTACAGCTGACAAGAACCCAGAAATATTTCGTTGAATGGCACAATCAACTCTGGAACTGAAACCTAGTCAAGACAAGTCATATCAGAAACGTCCATGATATGAAATACATTGAATTTAGTGGAGTAGGCCAGTATCCATTAGTAAGTTTTTGGGGAAAATACCGTACCAGAGCGAGGCTAGTAACAATAGTTTGCAGATCATTTACTAGCAAGTATAGCTTCATTAGTATGCATACTATCACATACTAAACATACCGTTCATACGTACATGATGCTTGAAACCCTACAATAAAGTTGCATAGGGATAATCACAAAAAGGAGAGAATAATTAGCAAATTTCATTACTCATCGGGACATAAACAAAATGGCGAAAAGATCTTATTTGATTGATCCCAATAACTCGCTATTGGGAAAGCTGCTTTTTTCAGAGGTGGGTTTGATGGAATGGAGAAAGTGATGAATGATTTTTTGAGGAAGTAGGAGACATCGAAATTAAGCACGTTAAAATGACTCCTACATCGGAAAAAGATGACATTGGAGAACCCGTTGTAATAGTAATGCTTCTTTATGAATAACAAATATGCTGAAAAATGATTACACCAGTTTTTGGATGTTAGTCAGTAGTTGGATTACCTTGGATCCTTTTTCAGTAAGCTTGTACCTAGTTTGAATTGGTGAGGTGGGCTCGACAGTCCTCTCAATGAGCTTACGTTTTGTTAGATCCCGCAAAGAGACGGATAGTACACTTCGAGTCTTTATGAGGTTCTTTTCTAGATCAGAATATCTAACTTCATGATTATCATGCAGATAAAACAATATTTTGATGTCGCTAGTTTGGAAGAACTCTTCCCAGTCCAATGGTTATAGCAGTCTTGTATTTGTTCATAAGATAGTATCACGCTTGATACGAGTGAGACTCTGTATAACCGAGTCCTTAATAGGCTGGAAATGTCATTTAAGGAAAAATGGGAAAGGGTAAGAAAATTGGTATAGGTATTGGAATCGTATTTGCCATCTTTATCATCATCGGAATAGTAGCCTCCGCTACAAATAAGGAATCAAGTCAAAATGTTGGGGAAAGCTCTAGTGCAAATTCTACTTCCAGCACGATAACGACGACAGGCGCTAATCCAAGCACAACTGAGGTCAAGACAAAACCTATTGAAGAACTCTTGCCAACAAGGGACGATATAGGAACAGAATGGATAATTAAGAATCCAGTAACACAAAGTGGTAACGGGACAGATTACAAAGATAAAGTGAATCAGGAATTTACAAAGAGCGGCGGAGGCATATCTACAATCCTTGCAGTAAATATATACAGTTACGATTCTTCCTCTGGAGCACAACAACGATATGATTCTAAGGTGACTTCTCTTAAATCACAAGGAGGATACAAAGAGATCTCAGGGCTGGATTCTGGTTGCTATGGAACAATAGAAGATTTCGCTGTTTCTGAAAGAATTACCGTTTATTGTGTAAAGAATAATTTCTATATATCTTCAAGCGGCATGAGTGTGTCTTTGGACCTTCAGGATGATGTCACTAAATTCGCAAAGGCTGTCTTGAACAGGATAGGATGAATGGAATCGACCGTGTTAAGCAAAACTGAACGTGATTATCTATCAGGCAAACTAACCATGTCAAAGTCTTACGAGCGTGTATTGAAGTATAGAATAAAGATCAAGCTGAAGCAGTTTTTCATGTTGGAACTACCACTAATACAGAAATCAGGCATTACGGAATTCTATAACGCTATTACGGAAAACAATAACGCCGAGATCATGAACCCATTAAATTACGAATGCGGTCGCCGGGATTTGAACCCGGGTAACGGGCTTGGAAGGCCAGTGTACTAACCAAACTATACTACGACCGCTCACTCTGCCAATC
>MNFB01000035.1:13808-14829 GCA_001917995.1 Thaumarchaeota archaeon 13_1_40CM_4_38_7
ACAGATATTGTTTTGTCGAAATGTTTGTTGATATTGTCGGAAAAATGACCTCTAGCAAATCCGCCGACCACCAAACAGGTATTATCATCAATTCCCTGAGCCAATTGTTGATATGATATCAAAGTTCCTTTCGTAGTAAGCCCAACTATTTGCTTTGGTTTTATCTTATCTATTAAACTAGAAAAATCCATATTTTTTATTTCAAGAAGCCTTTTGTCATTTTCTTCTATTTTACCAGTGGAATACAATTTTTCGATTAATCCCGCAAACCTATGGTAAGATTTTGGAATCCTGATGTTTTGACCTACAAATATGACTTTATTATTGATCGTATGAACAAAGACATTAAGCATCTTTTCGAAATACAAGGGAATACTGAGTGCCTCCAGAAGACAAAAATGTACCAAATCTGGCCTACCTCTTTTAATCTCATCTTTAATACCCTTCATTGCTGCAAAGTGCCATGATATGTCAAGTAAAATTTCAGACGGCTTTTTCTTAGATCTCCTAGATGAAGCAAGAACAGAATTATGCTTTTGGAGTTCTGGCGGTACTAGTTCCAGAGCAGATTCTGCTATGACAAGCGATAGCAAGATTGTATTTTAAGGGTAGGAATTATTTAACTAACGTGAAAAAGCTGCGTTAAGGGACTTGATAATTGAAAGGATGCAAATTCTAATTAAGAATGCAACATCTAATGCAAGGTCAAATCCAGAGTTGGCAGAAAGGCAATCTAGCCTTGCCAAAAGACTCGGTACAAAACATAGAGTTAGAATGCCGTATGAATTGAGAATGAACTTTTGCAAAAAATGTAAGAGGTTCATTGTACCAGGTTTCACATCTCGGGTAAGAGTAGGAAGTAGCTCAGTCAAATCGATACGTATAACCTGTGGATTTTGCAATCACACGTACCGAAAGATCATTAAAAAACAAAATCCAAAGGGTCAATGATTTATAAGACGAACTTTAAATTTTCATTTTCATGGCAAAGGCATACGATGTACCAGCAGATTTACTAATT
>MNFB01000011.1 GCA_001917995.1 Thaumarchaeota archaeon 13_1_40CM_4_38_7
GAGCCTTCTATGCTAACCTGGTCACCGGGCTTGTAGATGTGATGTTCTGTCTCTATAGTAAAAGAATTCTTTGAATCTGCATTCATTTTTTCATAAGACATTTTGTAATTTTCATGTGACTGTGTCTGCAATTCTGAAGATGATTGATAATTTCCGTGAGATTCTGCCTCTGATTTTTCGGATGAGGATGATCCTGATGAGCTTGCAGAAACATTTGCACTAGCTGTGGTGTTTTCTTCCACTCCGGATTTTCCTATTTCTCCTTTTACGGAAACACCCGCACCAACATCCAATTTTTCCTTATCAGCAGTTGCATTTGATAAAGTAACGCCAGTTGCAACCAATCCTGCTAGAACTAGTATCATCAATACAAATTTGAAATTCTTGGTACAAGTTGGAACTTTTGATTCCATTTAGTATATCATCACTAAAGTGATAGATAAGCAATTCTCCCTTTTTATGCTGATAAATACTACTATTCCTTCACATAAAATCTGCCAACCTATCATTTACGGGTATGCAGAAATACAAGTTGTGAACCATATAATACATGGTTGGACCAAGAGATGGAGGATTTGGTTTTGATGGTGCGCCAAAATATTCTAATTTAGAAGGCAAAAATGCCATATGTATCCAGTGTCAGGCAGGCCAACATGGTAAC
Source organism: Thaumarchaeota archaeon 13_1_40CM_4_38_7 (assembly GCA_001917995.1). GTDB lineage: Archaea > Thermoproteota > Nitrososphaeria > Nitrososphaerales > Nitrosopumilaceae > Nitrosotalea. The sequence goes on from MNFB01000011.1 coordinate 662, forward strand.
TGTCTTGCTAAAAACAACCAAGACACACTTTGCGACTGTGAGTTATGTCTAGTTTCCTAGTCCAGTCAAATCAGATGTTCAAACAGTCTTTAGATGTGTCTAGTGAATTTTGTCTTTGAGGCCTTCTTGAATTTTTATGGCAGTAGTTGGGCAGACTGTCTCGCATGCAAGACAGTATATGCAGGCTTTTTCTGCAAAGGGGTCTGACTTGTCATACTCGTTTAGGTTGTTACCAGGACCGTTTGAACTTGGGCCTTCTTGTGGTTTGAGATTCCAGCCAAAAACTAGGACTGGACACGCGCTTATGCATGCTCCATCTGCTATGCAAAGATCAAAATCAACTGCTACATTTGTTCCATGGATTCCAAGGTATCCCTTTTCTTCTATGTGTTTTTCAATGATTTCTTGGTCATGTGAATTTATACCGGTATAATCAAGCTCTCGTTCAACTCCTTCTCCCCAGACATAATGGTTGTCCCCTGATGATTGGTTCTTATGCTGTTCTGCTTTTTTTGATAGTTTTTTGTAAAATTCAGGATCTATTGGCATGTTTGGTACAATGCTTTGTACCATTTAACGTTGTTCCAAGTTATCTAGCTAGCTCAAAGCGAGTATTTTATGATACTATTTCTATTCCCAACACCAATGAAGAATCTTATTAACAACTAGAATTTACCGTAACGTAATCATGAAGAAAATAGAGGCCATAATTGCAGAAGACGATCTCTACAAGGTCTTTGATTCATTAGTAAAACTAGGAGTTGGCGGTTTCACGTATTTTACAGCAAGAGGTAGAGGAATTGGAGAGAGGCCAATGGTTCCCTCTGGACGAGGTGGAAGGTTCAAGTCTGCATACAGTCTAAGCGCCTACGTCTTTATTATCGTGTCCGATAACGACGTAGAAAAGGTAGTTGGAGTCATTGCTTCGCGTCCAGTCCCAGACGCAATTGGGGAAGGCAAGATATTCATTTCCGATGTAGCCGATGCAATAGATGTCGGAACCAAGAAACACGGCGAGGCCTCACTCTAAATTTAATTGCAACAGTTAGGAACTAACAAGAAAGATCTAGCTTGACAGTCGAAGCTTTATCCTCGAAGAAACCATTACAATTGATATTAGAGCGAACAGAAGCACTATTGCCGCGCTGGTTGGAAATTCCGGAACAGATGAAGAACCAACAACAATGGAAAATAAAGCACTTTCTTGAATTTGCTTTGAATCCATACCTTTTACGTAAACAGTTACTTGATACTGACCTGATTCTTTGAATTTATACTGTACCGTTGCGGTTCCCTGCTGGCTGTGCAAGACAGATGTCTCGTACATTAGATCATTGTTTTTCGTAATAGAGACCTTGTAGTCTATATTTGGAATAGTGGTTCTCGAATCCTTTTCCTCAAAGCTTAGCTCAAGACTTGTCTGGTTTAAAATGGCTGGGTGCTGAGGATCCGTGTATAATCCTACCATCAGACTTCCTTTGTCTGTAAGTTTTAGTTGAGTTTGTTGGGCATTGTTTTGTGAAGACAAGGATTCACAATCACCGTAGTAGCATTGAGCATAACTTGGCAGAATCGTCCCTATTGACAATAGCGTAACTGTAAGAACTAGAAATGGTTTCATGATACCATTAAACCGAAATGACTTAAAACGTTTGATGAAAGCAGAATTTTACTAAAATCCTTTTTAAGTTAATTTAGTTTGGCTGATTCTCCTTTTTGACCCTAAGTACACGTAAAATTATCTCCATTGATAATCCAAAGGCTACAACCGAGAGTGTAATCACTACAGGCCAGAAAAAGTCTGGAAAAGTACCTCCTCCAAATGGAGTCCCGGAACCTGCATGTGGGCTTTGAACTGCTATGGTTACTTTTTCTCTTGCTAGTCTAAGCATCTCTTCGAGTGAAGCGCCAGAACCTGTTCCACCATCTCCCGAGTATGGGCCTCCAACCGCATTGTAAAATGGATTGTAGCTAGTATAACCACCTCCGTGTGAACCCTCTGGTATCCCTTTTGTTATATCAGAAATCTGTCCTGTTCCTTGGAATGCAATGGTTGCAAACCATGATCCTATTGCGGCAATTCCAATTGCACCAAATCGGTAAATTGATCTAAATGATTTGAACAATGACTTGCTTGATTTGGCCTTCTCCGAGAACTTGGAAGGAACTATAACAATAGCAAATTTTGTGGCAGAATAATATTTCATGTCGTGAGCCTTTGTATTTTTTCCAATCTTTGATATCTCAACTAACCTAGCATCTTGCATCTTCTTTAGATGATATCGTACAAGCTGAAGCGAATGCCCAGTCTTTATTGCAATCTCGTTTGCAGTCAAAGTTTGATCAAGCAATAGTTTCAAAATGGTTCTACTCGCATCAGTTATCAGGACCTCGCCCAATGTCTGCAGTCTCTCATCATCAGTATCGTAAATGCCAACTTTTTCTGTGGTTTGTGGATTGGTTTTTTCTGGAGTCATGATAAAAGGTACCATTATAGCTCATTCGTGATATGTAAGAGTTTTGATGAAATTCTACTTTCATCAAACACTAAAAGCAAAAATGCTGTATTACATATCATGAAAAAACTTGCATACGGCCTCCTAGTAGCTGTTCTTATCCCAGCTGTTTTGCCACAACTGGTATTTGCACAGCAATACGGAGGATATCCAGGCAATGCAATGACTTTGGAACAGGATCTTGAACTTGCCAAAAAAAGAGTTGAACTAGTAAAGGAACATCCAGGTGACGGTTCAGGTACCCCCTTTCTTAGCGCAAATGGCATCGTGGGTGCCACACTAATCTCAGGTTCCATATTTGGCGGAATCTTTGTGGCCTTTGTAGCACGCACAAAACATTTTGAGAAACTGCAGAAGATCGGACCCGTTCCATAAACCTTTTTTTATAATTTAAAAAATTGGCGTATCCTTCTAGTTTTGGAAAAAACTCATGACCGCTGGGACTAGATCGCGAACTGGTCTAATTTTAAATCCGCTATTACAGGAAAATCGAATTTCACTGTGGTAGATATTTAATTATCTTTCCTGTATTATCAAGTGGGATTTGATTTAACTCATGGCCAATGTCATTTAGATCGTTTATCTTCATCAAACTTGGCGTAACCGTGTAAAGTGAGTCGCTAATGTAAAATGACCTGCTTCCCTGCGAGTATCCATAGTCTGTACCATTGGAATGCTCTACCGTTCCTTTCAATCTAAAACCATGACTTGGGTTCACTCCAAATACATAGAAGCCTTGCCAGTTATTTGCAGCAACTGGGCTTGGTATTGCACCACCTCCAAGCGGTACAGGTTGCACATATTGTTGCGTCCAAATAGGAATAGAGAGAATATTTTTTTCTTTATCAAATAGTAGTGCCTTTGGATCTGACAAGACATCAGAGTTTGATGTTGGACCTCCAATCTCATATGTATCCACGGTAACAGGATTGCTTACATCAGAAACATCGAATAATGAGATCTTGATTCCAAGTGGCTCGGAATTGCCGTATTCGTTTTGTGTTATCTCCTTTCCTATCCCTATTATGTGATTTTCGTCATATGGATGCAAATAGCTAGAGTATCCCGGAATCTTCAATGCGCCAAGCACCCTTGGGGTATCTGCTGAGAGGTCTATTACAAAGAACGGGTCTATTCTATGAAATGTTACAAGATACAGCTTGTCACCCATGAATCGAGCAGAGTAGATTTTTTCGTTTGGAGCAATTTTATCAAGGCTACCTACAATATTCAGCGAATCGTCAAGAACATAGACATTATTTGACTGCCAATTGCCATTTCCTGAATTGTAATATTGTGACGTTGTTGCAACTCTGAATCTATTGCCAAATTCGTCCATAGAATATTGGTTTAGCAGATAGCCTGGAACCTGGCCCTGTGCAACATATTTGAGAGCCCCATTGTCTATTGCAATTTTTTCAATCACTGTTTTTGTTGAATCTTGTGCCTTGGTGTTATAGTCCTGTAGCGCTCTTTGGATTTTATCAAAAAGCTGTGTCTTGTCACTCTGAGGCATGTTATTGTAGATATTTTGCATCAAGTCTGAAGTTTGGGCCCATTTTGTATCAGGATCGAGCCCACTTTGATCTATTGATTTTATCTTGTTTTGGATATCGTCTGGCAAAAGTGGAACTATAGCGTGAAAGAATCTGTCTTTTTCATCTACTCCATAATAGTATGGATAATTCTTCTGATATGCTATGTAGATGGCGTCATTTGATACGTAGAGTGTTCCCGTTGAGCCCATAAGATACGTCTGCGAATTTATCTTGTCCCCAAAAATGTCAAATGACGTAACGGTGTTAAAGTTGTAGTTCGGCTCTGGCATGTCATAGTAATAGACAGGTGGTGACATGATAGCCTTCGATGACTGCCTGACAACAGGAGGTATTGGATTGTTATAGTCTACGTTACTAGTTGAGATAAAATAGACATAATTTCCAATCATTCTTGCGTTAAAATAGTTCCCATTTACCTCATAGTTTTTTAGTATTTTTGGATTCTGCCTGTCGGACACATCGATTACTATTGCATGCGTTGTTGGAGTATAGACAGTATTTGGAATGTAATCATATTTTGGTATGGAATACTGCTCATCGTTTCCGGTGTAAAATATCACAAGCCTGTCTTTGTTTAAGAACATGTTTTGAAGTGATTGGCCTTTAACATCTAGCCCGACTTTTGAGATTATTTTTGCTGTATCAGCTGGATATGCATCAATTATTGTAAGCTGGTCCTGCGATAAAATATAAGCATACTTGCCATCGTTTTTGAGAAAATCTGGCTCGTCTACGTCGCTTACCTGGATGTTTGTTGTGGAATAATCAGTACTACCTTCTGTGGTAACTGGCGCCGCCATACTATTTTGGGAATAAGTAGGGACTGAATTAATTGCTCCAGACATTGGTGCTGGTACGACCGCTCCCATCATTGGCCCCATTGTTACAGCTCCGGTTGTTTGCATTGCAGGATATTGCCCTGTATTTCTTTCCTGTGCAAGAAGGAGGAAATTTCTTAGCTCATCAGTAGAGTTGAACTTTTTTAGACCCAAAGGTGAGGAGGAATCTGATATGATATTGTATGGAATCATGTGGATACGCACGTTATCAGATGAGGACAGTTGTCCCTCAGAATTATTTGAATAAAGAACAAGAAGTCCCATCGTGCAAGACACCAGTACTGCAGCAACGATTACTGAATATACCACATATTGTGTCATGTTTTTCATTTAGCCTGCAGATAAAGTGTCGAAAAATGTTTATAGGGTTTGATTAAATTTGAATTTAACCGCAATATTAAATAACCATATGGCAACCCATAACAAAAAACCTACCATGGATGAATATCAGGGAATTCAGGCGATAGGATTAGCTGAGAAGGTAGAAATAATCTCTACAGATGATGAGAAGATAAAATCAGTTGGCGAATTACTAAGCTCTGATTCAGGCAGAAATATCTTGAAATTATTGTTTGATCAGGTGTTGACCGCAAATCAAATCGCACAAAAGACCGAGATATCGCTTCCACTTGTCATATATCATTTAAAAAAAATGCAGGACATGGGAATTGTAAAAATTACTAATATCGGGAAAAACATAAAAACTCAGGACATGAAATTTTATACGTCATCTAAATTTGCCATTGTCATTTTGCCTTCAAACGTTACCGAGAAGGCAAAGACAAGCAAGTCGCTTGCAAATTCATTTAAAGCAATTTACAGGTTTGGTTCCATCGCAGTAGCGGCAGTGGCAACATGGTTTGCGTCACGGATTGCCCAGAATGTCCAGACAAACCCTAATGCAAACATACCAGGTATCACAGGTGGACCAGCAATCACAAATACCATTCAGAGAGTAGCTAATAGTACTGGTCCTGCAGCAAGCACAGCTCAAACAACATCAACTGGATCATCTGTAGTGACAGCTCCTACGCCCTCTGGAGCCGAACAGGGCACTCAAGCCATGGCGCCAGTGATTCAGGGAGCGGCCAACAATACTGGCCCTGCAGCAGGTGCCGCTCAAACCACATCGAGTGGATCATATGCATCAACAGTTCCTGCGCCATCTGGTGTTGAGCACGGCGCCGCACCTGTGATGGCCCCAGCGATTCAGGGAGCGGCCAATAGTACTGGTTTTGCCGCAAGTACTGCTCCAGCAACATCAACTGGATCATCTGCAGTAGGAACAGTTCCTGCGCCCCTTGGCGCTGAACACGGCGCTGTACAGGTCATTATACCCGTGGTTCAAGCACAACAAAGTATTGGAATTGCCGCTGATATACTTTGGTCAGTCATCTTTACACTCTCTGTTGTCATAGCCGGCTTGATTATTGAGAGAGTTTTTAGAGCATACAGGCGTTAGGGTGAATTTTCATAAGGCATTTTGATTTGAAAGTTATTACAAGGTAGAATTTTCATTTCGTTCATGGTATAGGTTTTGCAATCTTGTATTCTGCAATTCCCCCATAGATTCCCAAAATCTTTGCGTTAAGAAGTTGAGCCGGGCAATGCATTGTCCCTGTGGGAACTGGAATGTCAGAAGGACCCAGATGAGAACTTTCCATATCTATAACAACTGGCATTACTCCACATATCTGTGCAAGAGATATCCAATAGATACCTGAAGCGTCTTTTTTGGCAGTTATGGTATAAACAACCGTTGTGTTAGAGTCCTGCGCTAACGGAATTGATGTCGGGTCAGCAGTTATCGTTAGCTTCGATGAGTTGAGCGGAGTATAGTTTGCCTTTCCCACGTAAACTGTGGTCCAGCTCTTCATAGTTCCTGTATTTGGCTCGTCAGACATGTATTGGACAAAAATTTTGGCTGTAGAATCAGAACTCATGAAAAAAACCAGACGGTGTGGTATTGGCCCCAGAAGATCTTGAGGTAATTTGAGATATTGAAGGTTGTTTGATGTGGAACCAGAAAGATTGGATGAGGCTTGTTGATTTTTGATTTCAGCGAATGTCCATCCTCTCAATGTAAGTTTTAAGATTGTGCTTGCCTTCAGACACAAGGCTCTATTTTCTGGTGATTTTATTGTAAGAAAGAGTCCTGCCTTGCAATTTTTGTCTTGAGAAGAAATCTTGGCAAGTATTAGGTTTGGTGGAGTCTCATACTGCATGGCGTACACTGGTACAATCTGCGCTGCCACAATGCAACTTATTGCCACAACACAAAGGCAGTACGTTCTCAAGAATGAAATTAGTTCTAGTTCATAATTTAAAAAATTGGCGTAGGATTGCTTCTAGCTTAGCCATCACTCACAGGTCCAAGTCATGTAGGACTAGTTACTTTGCTGTCTTTTCTAATTTTCCAAATACCTGCTCTACTGTTCTAGGTTTGCCATCCCTGAATACATCACAACTACAATATTTCATAGAAAAGGCAGCCATTTGCTCAATAATTGGCTTTAATGCTTCCCCCTTTTCTGTAATCGTATATTCAATTCTAAGAGGAGTGTCAGGGTAGACTTTTCTTTTTACTAGCTTACTTTTTTCCATCTCATGCAGTCTGACAGATAGGGTCTTTGGGTTAATCCCTTCTATTGATTCTAGAAATTGACTGAATCTAGTTTGATTCAAGAATATCATGTTGCGAAGTATGTGTATGGTGAACTTTTTGCCAACAATTTTAAATGTATTATCTATAGGACAGCACTTCATCTGCTCTGAGATCATTTTGAGTTCTTGTGGTGTCAACTTACTATACCATCACTCACTTTCGGTATGGTTACTTTCCAATTTATATACTTACCTTTCTATAGTGACTATAAGAAAGTAATATGGAATGCACAGACGAATCATGTAAAATGGAAACACATGCAACATGCGCATGCGGCTCTGGCAAGTCATACGATGATTGTTGTGGTTGCCAAACAATGGATCCAATAGAAATTTCTATGAGGATGTGGCACAAGTCGTTCTTTCAGGCAATGCACGAAGCACAGGTCGAACGTCTGAAAAAAAGAATCGAATCTGCGTTTGGACCTACGATGGACAAAGCTGCAGATGCTGCCATTGAATCATTTGGCAAGATGTGGCAATCTATGCTATTGCAGTCAGAAGGGCAAAAAGAGTTTGCATCAAAGTTGCAGAAAATATATTCTGAAACAAGCAGGAGGTAGTAAATTGATACCCCACAACCCCACCTCCTACTTTTCTTTTTTTAAAAAATTGTCGTAGAATTTTAATCGTAATTAAGATTGATTTATTGCCTGTGGGTCCATCCAAAATATTTCCCAAATAGGCCCATCTAAATCCTCAAGACTTCGGCCATACATGAAACCATGGTCCTGCGGTTCTCTTGGTTCCCTTGCGCCTGCAGCCAAAGCTTTGCCAAGCATTTCATCCACCTTCGCTTTGCTTTCTTCAGATAGCGCTACAATAACTTCTGTGCTCTTTTGGGCATTGGCAATTTCTTTTTTTGTGAATGTTTTGAAAAACGATTCCACTAGAAGCATCGCATAATTATCTTCGCTTATAACCATGCATGCGGCACTCTGGTTAGTAAATTGAGGGTTGAAGGTAAAGCCAAGTTTGGCAAAAAACTCTTTAGATTTGTCTAGATCTTTTACCGGTAGACTCACGAAAATTTTTTCCCATAGGTTTAATACAAAAATTAGAATTTATAAATTTGTACTAAACCTAGGCGCCCTATGAGATCCTGAATAATAATTTACAGTTGTATAATTGTTAAAATTATACTAGGTATCACAGGCTCTCCAGTCGGCCGAATTGTCTCAATGCCTAGACCTTCATCCGCTACCTCTACTGACATCATAATATTCAGTGTATCACCTTTGATAAGACGCCTAACTACCTGTACTATAATGACATCTTTCATAGTATGATCTTTTACTATGGATCTGACGTTAGAGCTAGGCACGTCTTGATCGTTTACTCTTAACCAAAAATCTATCCAACGTGGTTTGTCACCTGCTAACTTGCCAACTTGTGATCCGGCAATGATAAGATATGTGCCATTCTGTTTTACTTTAATATCACCTTTGAGATCTATCGCAAGATCGTCTCCGGAGGAATCTTGACAAGTATCAAGTACGATTTTTGAAGGACCCAGATTAGTTGGCCTTTGGGTCATAGAAGATGAGAATTGACCAAACGTTCCTCCCTCCTGTCTTATCATTTTGTGTTGATTTATCGTCATAGAGAAATTAGTTAAACTTTCCTAAATGCCGCACTGTGTGGTTGACCGTCATACTCTGATGTACAGCCAATTTGTATCCTAATCGATTTACGTAATTTTCGCGGAATAAACTGTTAGGCGTCGAATCATCTCTTGCTCTCTGTTATAATGAATTCTTTTTTCAATGACATTATATAATTCTGCGACGGCCTCGTCGGTTGTAAAGATTTTGTCAAGAGTTTGTCGGTTGACACCAATACTTTCGATGAGATTCCACATTTCCAATATTGATGGACGCCCAAAATTAAAGGGGAATGTATTCTCCACATCTGTTGCTTGTTCTGAAGAGTAATCATAATTTTTTTTGTTTATCTGGCTATAAAACCTAGTTAACATTTTTTCTCGAATGGTTGGTTGTTCATTATTTTCTGTCGGTGTAGATTTTTTTGTCAACATACCTTGCTCTCTCCTCTTTGCAACGATGAGTCTAGGATCATATATCCCACATTAGTTGTCAAAACTTTCATATATCTATCATCTACCAAAAGTGGAAATAACATCTAATTCCCTTTCCTGTTATTTCGCAGATAGGCAAGCCAATAAACAAGCCCGACGAAGACACAACCTCCGACAAGGTTTCCGAACGTGACAGGTATAATATTATGCAACACCCCCATGTAGTCAATATTAGACGTATCTACCGTTACTCCTGCTGTTGTCATTGCTGAGAGCAACGAAGGGTCATTTTTTATCAAAAGTGGAAAAATTAAGAAGTACATGTTTGCTATGCTGTGCTCAAAACCCATGGCTACAAAAGCTGAGAGCGGAAAAATTATTCCCAGGATCTTGTCACTAACCTTTTTACCACTAGCTGCAAGCCATATAGCCATGCAAACAAGGACATTGCATAGGATTCCCAAGAAAAATGCTTCAACAAAACCCAGGTTTACCTTGTGACTTGCGATCATCATTGCTCTTATTCCAAACTGATAGCCATTGTTAGTCCAAGCATTGCTCATATAGAGAATCCAGGCAGTTGCGACCGATCCTACAAAATTTCCGCCAAATATTATTACCCAATTTTTCAGTAGCTTGGGTGCAGTTATTTTCTTGCTTGCAAGGCTCATTATGGCCAGATGATTACCTGTGAATAGTTCGGCACCTGTAACAACCACAAGTATGAGTCCTGTGCTAAATACTAGGCCGCCAATTATCTGCGTAAAAGGACGCGTTACTATTATCTGACCTGTGGCAAACGTAAAGTAGATTCCGCCAAGTGCGATGAATGCTCCAGCTAGTATAGCAAGTATGAATGCTGAAAAGGTATTCAGATTTACCTTTTGTACTCCAGTCTTTTCCATTTTTTCTGCTATCTCTTTAGGTAGCAATGAATCAGAAGAATTGGAGGTATGTACTTCACCATTAGATGGGGTAGTACCTTCAATGACTTGGTTTTCATTTTTATTACGGAATTCTAAACCTGAGTTTCTGGTGTAGCTATTCCTTTTGTTATTATTTCTAGCGCCATAATTTTTGACATCATAATTTCTTATTTCATGATTTATAATATAGCGATCGATGATATCGTTATTTCTGATATCGTTGTTTCTATAGTTGTCATCATAAAGAAACTCGAAACCTATGGTTTCCGCTATTTCTTTTGCAAAATCTATCATAAGATCAGCCTTGGTTATGCTTATTGGACCCGCAATTAGCTGTTCTCCAATGAATAGATTTTGCCTGTCAATAATTTCCTTAAGCGTATGATTACCAGGAAAGAGATGTTTTACTAAAATCTGCAGTTCAAAAAGAGAATTATGCAACGAATTCATTTCCCTAGCGGTTCTTATCGAAGTGATATCTCGACTCAAAACATCTTCAAGTCTCTCTCTTAGAAGCCTCTCACGGTCTTCCTCTTTTTGCAATGCCTGAGAAGTGATGATTTTGTATTAAAAGGAAGATGTGTATGTTTTTGTGATGACTCCATTGTTATATACCAAAGTGTAGAAATGGTCCTATGACAGTCGATGTTTTAGCAAAAAAGAACACAGCCGTCGCCTTTTCTCGACAAAATAGTGGTTCAGCGATTCTTTTCTCTTACGAGTATGGGATGACACAAAAATGAAGGTCCTAGGAATCGATGATAATGCTGATATCAATGTGCTTCTTGGAACTGTTCTAACAGCATCTGGACATGAATTTATTTCTGTAACAGATGGAAGAGAAGGACTGAAATTAATCAAGCAAACCCCCTACGATATCGTGCTTTTAGACTTGGCAATGCCTGAATTTAGTGGCTTCGATGTTTTAAATGCCCTAAAAAAGGAAGGATTAATCGAAAAACGCAAGATAATACTGCTAACTGCATCATCTATCACAGACGAGGAAATAAATGAATTACTAAAAACAGGAGTACGTTCATACCTTAGAAAGCCTCTTGATATCGAAGTATTTGTGGATAGGATAGAACAGGTTCACCGAGGGCAATGAATGGAAAATCATTGGCAGCGTCCACAAAGAAGAAAGTGGGTAAACTGCAACGACAATTCAAGACTATCAAAAAGACTGGCACTATAAAAAAAGAACTTGAAATTTCGTCTTTAAAAAAGAAATACCGAATTTTTTACGATGAGCTCCCCGGGCTTTTACACACGATAGATATTGATGGAAATATTCTTGATTGCAACAGAGAGTACGCAGAAACTTTCGGTTATTCAAAAGAGGAACTAATTGGAAAATCTGTCTTTACCTTTGTTGCAGAAGAAGGAAGGCAGGCTTTTCATGATTCTTTTGAAGCTTGGAAAAAGACAGGGCGGGTCAAAAATAAACCGGTTTGGTTCAAGAAAAAGAATGGTACCAAATTTCTTGGTCTTGTAAGTGCAAATAACCTTTATGATGAAAATGGGAAGATGATAGGAAGTAACACACTCATAAAGGATATAACCGAAATTCATGATGCAAGAAGCGAGCTTGAAGAAAGCCAAAAAGAGTTACAAGTTCAAGTAAAACAATTAGAAAGAACAAACCACCGTCTATTAGAAGCTGAACAGAAATACAAGAACCTCTATGATAAGACGCCTACTTTATTGCGTACTATTACTACAGAGGGCGTCCTTACGGACTGTAATGAATCCTATGCAAGAGCCCTTGGTTACACCAAGGAAGAAGCGTTGGGAATGTCGGTTTACGATCACACTGCAGAAAGAAGCGTTGAGGATATGAAAAATAATCTTGAGCAATGGAAGAAAACTCATGAAACTTTACCCGCCGAAATATGGCTTAAAAGAAAAAATGGTAGTATTTTCCCCACTATGTTAAGTGGGACAAGCTTGTACGATGAGCATGGCAAACTGATTGGAAGAACACTAGCGTTAACAGATATGACTGAAATTTACGAAGCAAGGACTAAGCTTGAAGTTCACGAAAAACACCTACAACAACAATTGTCACAAGTAC
>MNFB01000007.1:0-7259 GCA_001917995.1 Thaumarchaeota archaeon 13_1_40CM_4_38_7
ACATCTGTAGAAACTATCCATCAGGTTATTCCATTTTACGAAGCTATAAGGAGAAGGGAGCAAGAAGTTAGATCCGAGCTAGAATAGGATGGCACGGATTACATCAGTTAGGGGACGGCTTCTCTACAACAGTAGAGGAAGTAAAACTATAGAGATTGATGTTATTTCTGATAACACACACTTAGGTAGAGTATGTGCTCCATCGGGAGCAAGTGTAGGTAAGCACGAAGCAGTAAGCTTTCCAGATAACAGACCAGAAAAAAGTCTTGAGATTATTAATGCAAACGAAAAAAAATTTGTAGGTCTAGATCCTTCAAATTTAAAATTAATTCATGATACCATCAGAACAATTGATTCGACTGCTAATTATTCAAAGATTGGAGGATCAGTTGCATTTGCCCTAACTATTGCCTCAATTGATTCTGCCGCAAAGTCTCTACGGATTCCTATTTTCAAATTATTAAGTAATGATATGGAACTTAGGTTCCCTTTTCCTCTTGGCAATATCTTAGGAGGCGGTGCACATGCAGGTCCAGGAACGCCAGATATTCAAGAGATATTGGTTTGTGCCACTGGTTCAAAGACTATTCGAGAAGCAATAGAATTCAACCTTACGATACATAAGGAAGTTGGCAAAATTTTGGCAAAGAAAGATCCAAGCTTTACGAATGGCAGAGGGGATGAAGGTGGATGGGCACCAAAACTAAAAAATGATGAAGCTTTGGAAACGTGTGCTAGAGCATGTGAACAACTTGGTTTCACTTTAGGAAAAGAAGTTTCGTTGGGCGTAGACTTTGCTTCGTCTACACAGTGGAACGAAAAAGAAAAGAAATACATTTACGACAGGGCTGGTCTTGAGAACACCCCAGAAGAGCAGATCGAATTTGCGTCTGATATAATAAAAAAATACAAACTTGCGTATGCTGAGGATGCTGTTCATGAAGAGGCATTCGACGACATGGCTGTTTTGGCCAAAAAATTTCCAAATGTTCTGATAACAGGAGATGATCTGCTGGTAACAAATACAGAGATCCTGAAAAGAGCAACAAAAGTAAAGGCATGTAACGCGGCAATTTTGAAGGTAAACCAAGCTGGAAGCCTTTATGATGCACTAGAATTTGCAAAAGAAGCTACAAAAAATAACATAAAGATAATTACTTCTCATCGTTCTGGAGAATCTGTTGATTCACACATATCACATATTGGAATTGCTACAAAATCAAAAATGCTAAAGGTAGGAGTGGTGGGTGGTGAGAGGATAGCAAAACTGAACGAACTACTACGAATTTCAGAGTATGATTTAATACGTGGAATGGCTGAGATTTAAAAACACGATATGAGTAAACAAGAAGAGTCTGAACATGTGGAGAAATATGTTCTTTCCACTGGCATAAGAGTAGGTACTCAGGTAAAGACAAAATTCATGTTACCCTTCATTACGAAGGCCACAAATGAAGGACTCTACATTATTGATAGTAAGAAAACATTATCGCGAATTCAGACAGCTGCTAAATTCATCAACAGGGCAACCATTTCAAAGGTCCTCGTATGTTCAGGAAGAGAATATGCAAGTACACCAATCGAGAAGTTTTGTGAACTTACAGGTGCAACACCCATGCTAGGGAGATTTATGCCTGGTACACTTACAAATCCACTTTTACCGTATTACCTCGAACCAGAGTTGGTTATGGTTTCTGATCCTCAAGTTGACGAACAAGCTGTTATCGAAGCCACAAATGCCGGTATTGCAGTGATAGCTATATCGAATACGGATAATGTTACATCTAAAGTAGACTTGGTCATACCAGCAAACAACAGAGGTAGAAAATCATTGGCAGCCATCTATTGGTTATTGGCTAGAGAGATTCTTTTACAAAAGGGCAAACTGAAAGGTGATGAATCAATGAAATATGAAATAGACGACTTTGAGACCAAGATAACTGAAGAGGAATTAGAAGAAGAAGCTGAAAGAATTTCTTCCCTAAGAACAAGATCCCAGAGGCAATAACACAATGCAGGTAAGAACACCAGCTGTTGCTGGCATGTTCTATCCAAAATCACAGGTGGAATTAAGATCAACTATAAGAGATTGTTTTCTTCATAGCTACGGCCCAGGAAAGCTTCCACCTTCGTTAGATAATGAAAAAATTGTTGGTGTAATATGTCCTCATGCAGGTTACATGTATTCTGGCCCAATTGCAGCGAATTCTTATTATGCTATCTCTTCGCAGCAACCAGATCTTGTAGTAATCATTGGACCCAATCATGGAGGGGTTGGGTGCAATATTGCCACTATGAAAGAAGCGATGTGGAAAACTCCCCTTGGAGATGTAGAGGTAGATACGGATGTGGCTGTGGAAATAAACAAGGTTTCTAGGATGATGATTGAGCTAGATTTTTTTTCACATGCTAGAGATCACAGTCTGGAAGTTCAACTACCAATGTTACAAGAAGTATATTCTCACAAATTCAAGATTCTTCCAATAATTTTGATCAATCAGAGTTACATTGCAGCAAAAGAGGTTGGGCAAGCAATAGCAAAGATAGTCAAGAATAAAAAGACAATGATAATAGGTTCTTCAGACTTTACACATTATGAAGAGAATAGTTTTGCACACAAGCAAGACAAGACGTTGATTGAACCAATATTGTCTATGGATCTTGATAAATTTTATACGGTTTTACAAGAAAATCAAATCAGTGCATGTGGATATGGAGCGATGGCATCTACCATGATAGCTTGCAAAGAACTTGGAGCAAGTAAAGGCACCTTGAAAAGATATGCTACAAGTGGCGATGTGACAGGCGAAAAGAGCTCAGTAGTAGGATATGCTTCGATAATTTTCTCATGAAATCAACAGCATCTGCTCCAGGAAAAGTTATACTTTTTGGAGAACATTTTGTTTTGTATGGAGGAAAAGCAATTCTTTGTTCTATAAACAAGAGAATTTTTGCTACCTCACAATTTTTAGATGAAAAAAAGGTGAAGGTAAGATCATCTCTGGGAAACGCCGAACTTGACATTCGTTCCATATCTGAGCTGGATTTTGGTACTACCAGATTCATGAGGCCATTTTTTTACATTGCAAAAAGAGCATTAGAAGAACATGGTGAAAACAAAGGAATCGAGATAGTGCTAGAATCAGAAGTTCCTGCAGGCATAGGCCTTGGTTCCTCTTCTGCCGTATGTGTTGCGGTTACTGCTTCAGTTAATGGATTATTTGAGAGGTTATCAAAGCAAGAGGTGGTAAAGAGAGCAATAGAAGCAGAACGTATCATATTCAAGGAAACATCAGGAGCTGATACATCTGTCTCTACATTTGGCGGTCTAATGATTTATGGCACTAATAGTGGCTTTCAGGAGATAAGTTCGAAAAATGACCTAGACTTAGTGATAGCAAACTCTTCCCAAGTTCATAACACAAAAGAAATTGTAAGACAGGTAAGAACATTCAAAGAAAAAAATGTTGATTTTTTTGATCAACTATGCAAGCAAGAAGATGAAATAGTTAACGAAGCGTTGTCTGCGCTGAAAAAAAATGACCTTAACACACTTGGATTGTTAATGTCCAAAAATCAAGACTTGCTTCAAGAAATTAAGGTTTCAACAAAACAGATTGATCTTTTAATCAGGGAGGCAAAGAAAACATCCTATGGAGCCAAAATAACAGGCGCAGGTGTAGGAGGCTGCATAATATCCCTTGTGGATAATTCTAATTTAGCTGCTACCATTGATAATCTGAAAAAGGTTGCTGATTGCTTTCCGGTGAAAATAGATTACCAAGGACTTTTGTACATTTAACCCAATAGCGATAAACATTCGATTGCTAATGATTACAACGCCTACATCGTGACAATTTGATTCATTCAGTAAGACAATAGGATACAAATCTTGAGAGAGATACTTTTTAAACCGACCATATCACTGTTAAAAATCATGATTTTAATCAAACTTGGGGGTTCCATAATTACAAACAAAGAAAAGCCACTAACAGCAAACAAACCTGCAATCAGAAGGCTTGCTTCTCATCTGAGAAGAATAAAGGAACCACTTGTGGTCGTACATGGTGGAGGTTCCTATGGACATTATTGGTCGGTCAAATACGATATTCATACAAAACCTTCCAGATACAACATAAAGGGAGTTTCAGTTGTAAAGAATTCCATGGTGCAATTGAATCGAATTATACTTGAATCATTTCTTGAATCAAACCTTAGACCATATTGTTTACCCCCTAGCGATTTCATGTTATCAGATAAACCCATAGTGAAAAAAGTTAAAGAGATCACTAAAATTGCTATCACGGGTTTAACTCCTATTTCTTATGGGGATGTCATGTGGTTTGGAAAAAATAAGTTCTATATTTTATCGGGGGACAAAATTATGGGAATTCTATCCAAGATATTGAAACCTCGACTAGCAATTTTTGTAACAAATGTAGACGGTATCTACTCAAATATGAAAACAAAAAGACTGATTCGTGACATAACAGTAGAAAAACCAACCGTATCAGAAGTTACAACTGATGTAACGGGAGGAATGAGTCGGAAGATAAGAGAAGCAGCTAACATATCAAAAAATGGTACAGATGTTTTCTTTGTTAATGGAAATTTTCCTAAAAGAATAGCAAATGCAATAAGCGGTAAGAATTTTGAGGGAACAATATTTAGGGGATGAGGTAGAAAAATGGAAAATCTAATTCTTGTTGACCGTGATGATAATCAGACAGGAATAGAAGAAAAAGTAAAGTGCCATTTGCCCGATGGAAAGCTGCATAGGGCCTTTACCATACTATTGTTCAATAAAGATGACCAACTACTACTAACACAGCGCAGTATGAGTAAGATGCTCTGGCCTGGAGATTGGGATGGAACGGTAGCAAGTCATCCAAGACAGTCTGAGACATATGTCTCTTCAGCAGAAAGAAGATTACCAGAAGAGCTTGGAATAACTTGCAAGTTAGATTACTTGTTCAAGTTTGAATACCATGTTACATACAAAAACATAGGTTCAGAGAATGAAATATGTGGTACCTTGATTGGGATAATAGAGGATCCAAAAAAAATAAAGATAGTAAAAGACGAAATCTCCTCAATTAGGTGGGTCAATCTGGATGAACTCTTGGCAGAGATAAAGAAATCTCCTAAGATTTTCTGCCCATGGATGCTGGTTGCACTATATTTTTTACCTGAATCAAACGAGAACATAAATGAGAAGCACAGAGAGATTCTCAAAATATGGAACAGAATTAATTTTAAAACTAATTTGGAGGAACCACTAAAATACCATTTTCCAGATCACAGGTGGGAGTTGAAGAGAGAATAAAAATGAACGGCCTTGTGAGAAATGCAAAGAAAATAGATTCATTTCTCTTATCTCGATTGGATGGCGAACCTCGCGACTTATACAAAGCCGCAAGCTATCTAATTGAACATGGTGGTAAACGATTAAGACCTTACATGGTAGTGAAGAGTTGTGAGCTTTTAGGCGGAAACATAAGACAAGCTACGCCTGCTGCAGCCGCAATTGAAATGATACATAATTTCACCCTAGTTCATGATGACATCATGGATAATGATGAGGTCAGACATGGTGTTCCAACTGTTCATATTAGATTTGGAATTCCTGTTGGAATTCTTGCTGGCGATTTATTGTTTTCAAAAGCGTTTGAGACTATTTCTTCAACTTATATCGGGATGACTAAGGCTGTAAGCGTAGCTCTTGTATCTAACTTGGCAAGGGCATGCTGCGACGTATGCGAAGGTCAAGTACTTGACATCACCATGGCTCAATCGAAAAGTATACCCAGCGAGAGTCTGTATATAAAAATGATAGAAAAAAAGACATCGTCACTTTTTATTGCGTCTTGTGCCATGGGAGCCATCTCTGCTAAGAAACCAGAAAGCGATGTAAGAAGGCTTTCGACCTTTGGAAAGAATCTAGGAATTGCGTTTCAAATAATTGATGATCTTATAGGGGTAACAGGTGATCCAAAATTAACAAAGAAACCCGTTGGAAACGATATAAGAGAAGGTAAAAAATCATTACCTATTCTCATGGCCATGAGGAAAGCAGCAGGACAAGAAAAAAAAGTTATCCTTAACGTTTTTGGGAATCGTTCAGCATCAAAAAATCAATTAGAAAAAGCGGTTGGCATGATATCATCACTTGGAATAGAGAAGATCATAAGGGAAAAGGCTGCCTATCATTCCAACACTGCAAAAAAATCAATATCAGTCTATAAGGATAGTCCTGCAAAAAATGAACTACTCTCCTTACTTGATTTTGTGGTGGAGAGAAGTCGATAATTGGACAACGAGCTAAGAAAAATAATACGCGGAATTGCTCTTCTAAATGCTTCTGAACATGACGGTAGGACTAGAAATGATGCGGTAATATCCAAAGTAATTGGTACAAAGCCAGAATTGCGTGGAAGAATAAAGGAGGTTATTCCCTTGATTTCAGAGGTGGTCTATGAGGTAAACAAGCTGTCAGTATCTGTTCAGAAAGCAGAGCTTGAGGATAAGTTTTCAGAACTACTTGTAACAAAACCGAAACAAGAAAGATCTGGACTGCCTCCACTTGAAGGAGTAGAATATGGAAAAATAGTTACTAGATTTCCTCCAGAACCAAATGGTTATCCTCACATTGGTCATGCAAAAGCTTCGATAATTGACGAAGAATATGCAAGGATGTATGGAGGTAAATTGATTCTAAGGTTTGATGATACAAATCCTGAAAATGAACAACTAGAATATTACGCTGCAATCAAGGTAGGGCTTGACTGGCTTGGAATAAAATTTGATCTGATAAAGAATACTTCTGATGACATGGAATTAATTTACAAAAAAGCAGAAGAATTACTTCAATCTGGCAATGTCTATGTCTGTACATGTGATAAGGAAACAATCAGTAAAAATAGACGTGAAATGTTATCTTGCAAATGTCGCTCTGGAGATAATGCTCAGAATACAGAGCGATGGAGCAACATGCTTGAAAAATATAAACCAGGAGAGGCCATTGTCAGATTTCGTGGAAACATGCAAGCAGAAAATACTGTCATGCGAGATCCTACTTTATTGAGAATAATAGATGAACCACATCCTATACATAAAGACAAATACAGAGTATGGCCAAACTATGACTTAGCGGTAGCAATTGAAGATAGTGTAGATGGAGTAACTCACGCTTTTAGAACAAAAGAATACGAACTTAGAAATGAACTCTATTATGCTATCCTAGACAAACTTGGAATGAG
>MNFB01000007.1:7288-24749 GCA_001917995.1 Thaumarchaeota archaeon 13_1_40CM_4_38_7
TCTTTGATACAGGAGGGAAAGGTTTCAGATTATGATGATCCACGGCTACCCACTCTTGAAGCGTTACGCCGGAGAGGAATTGTTCCTGAAGCAATAAGGAAGTTTGTTCTTTCCCTTAGTTTTACAAAATCTGATACTCTAGCTCCCTTTGAAACTTTAGAATCATTTAACAGGAAGATTATAGACGCAACTAGTCTTAGATTATTCATAGCTGTTAATCCAGCTAATTTAACTGTAAAAAATAACAATCTTACAGAAATCGAGATTCCCAATCATCCACAGAAGGATATGGGCAAGAGAATAATTCAGATCGATGGCAGCTTTTACATCTCCAGTGAAGATGCAAATCAGCTGAAAATTGGCGATGAGATAAGATTATTGGAACTATACAATATCAAGATAACAAAATTAGGTTCTGATATAGAAGCAGAAGTTACCGGTACCGCCTTTAAATCTGGGATTCCAAAAATTCAGTGGGTGCCACGAAAGAACGCAGTCAACATAGAAGTTCTGATACCAAAAACACTTTTTGTAGGTGAAAAATTTAATGAAAATAGTTTGGAAAGTAAACGAGCTATGACAGAACCATACTACTTAGAATTAAATGTAGGCACAGAAATTCAGTTTGTAAGATATGGATATTGCAGAAAAGATTCTGCAAATCAAGTGATATATACGCACAAGTGAAGAAAATGAAAATTGCGAGATTACTGAAGGAAAATATGGAAACATATGGTTTTGTCAAGGAAGATAAAGTTTTGACAAAAGAAAATATGACGTCGCAGACAGGAATCCCAATACCTCAAAATATCAAAGATTTTCTCTTTGATGGATGGTATAATGAAATAAAAACAAAGTCTACTCAACTTAATTATAACGAACGACTGTCCGATTTCAAACTTCTTCCTCCAATTCCAAACCCTTCTAAGATAATTTGTTTGGCGTTTAATTACATAGATCATGCAAAAGAACAGAATTTGATCCCGCCAGATGAACCTGCCATAATAATAAAACCTAGAACAACACTAAATGGTGCCACTTCTGATATAATATGCCCCTCATTCGTGTCTAAGCTTGACTATGAGATAGAGTTAGCACTGATAATAGGAAGCGATTGCAAGAACATATCTGAGAAAGAGGCCAAGGAAGTTGTTTTTGGATATATGATTCTCAATGATGCTTCTGCACGTGATGTACAGGCAAAGGACAAGCAATTTACACGTGCAAAAGGGTTTGATACATTTGCACCTTGTGGACCATGGATTACCACCGCAGATGAGATACCAGATCCTCAGAATCTCAAAATGATCACCAAAGTAAATGGTGTTGTTAGACAGAACTCCTCAACGTCAAATATGTTTTTGAATGTCTATTCAGTTGTATCAATGCTAAGTCAGGTAATGACGTTAGAAAAGGGGGATATAATATCAACAGGAACCCCCGCTGGAGTTATGCTCAATAAACCAGATGCCGTTTTCTTAAAAGAGGGCGATAAGATAGAGATGGAAATAGATGGGTTGGGAAAATTAGAAAACACAATAAGATTCGTATAATATACTAGTTCATAAATCCAACACTAAAAATATTAAGAGTTATCATTTCAGGTCTGGCATGGGAAAGATAATAGTCGGAAAAGCTTCTGACATCCCATCTGGTAGGATGCAGAAAGTTACTGCAGATGGAAAAGAGATACTTGTGGTAAACATAGACGGAAACTATTATGCTATAAATGATACGTGTACTCATGCGGGTGCAAGTCTTTCGGAAGGAAACTTGGATGGTTCTATTATAACTTGTGGTTGGCATGGAGCAAAATTTGACTGTAAAACAGGCAAGCTTTCCGCTTTTCCCGCCAAGATCAAGGACATAGGCGCGTATAGAGTAGTCATAGAATCAGAAAACATCTTTTTGGAAGTATAGATGGAAACTTTATAAAATAATTACATTTAGCATAGCATGAATGGTACAATGGTCGAAAAAAAGAATCAAAATACTGAGACTCTCAACACGGCCATTAAAACACTAGAAGAAATAGTGGTAAATCCCTCCACACCAAAAAATATCAAGAAAAACCTATCAGATCTTTTAACAGAGTTAAAAAAACCAGAATATTCTGTTTCCGTAAGAGCCGCAAACGCAATAAGCATTTTGGACGAGATTACGCAAGATCCCAACATGCCGTCATATGTAAGGGTGACCTTATGGCAAGCAGTATCTGCTTTAGAAAGGATAAGAGAATAAATTTAGCGTAAAATTTTGTCCTATTGTGAAAATAGAGGACTATATCAGAACACTTCCTCATTCAATTATAATGGGTGAAGATGTCACGTTACGTGATGAGACCCTAAGAGAAATATTTCGATTCGCATCGCTAGGTGCAAATGACACTTTCTATCATCTAGGGTGTGGCAATGCCAAAGGAATAACTATTGCTCTGCAAGAATTCGGCGTAAAAAAAGCTGTTGGAATAGATAACAATGATAAAAAGATCTCATCGGCAAAAAAAAGTTTAGAAGAAAAAGGACTTTACAATGGATCTTTTAGATGTGAAGATATCTTACAATCTGACATTGGTGATGCTTCAGTTATTCTCTTTTGGTTTTCTGATGAACATATAATTGATAAAATGATTTCAAAATTTTCACAGTTAAAAAACGGTTGCAAAATAATAACTATTTGGGGACCACTTACTGGTTGCTTGCCTGATAAGGTGGATTTTCCTTATATTCTAAATGTAGTTCCCTTCAAGAATGCCAGAGATCTAAGAGAACAAACGCTAGCTGTTTTTGGAACTGAGTGTATCGATTTTGCAGTGGCATGGGAATTTGCGGAAAGATACTCAAAGGCGATAGGCTCCAAAGAGGCAGGTAACGATAGATTTCTAACTATTCTTCAATCTCTTGTCATATGGATAAACGCCAAAAACCTAGGAATTGCATGTGGCGATGAAATTCCTCAACCAATAAAAAACTACATGAGTATATTGAAGACATTTTTTAATATTGAGGTGGAACATTTGTTAAAGCAAAATGTTGCTTAATCAGTCATACTTTTATTTGTAAACGTTGTAGAGAATTCATTGGAAGAAAGGATCAACATTAACGTGTCAGCCATGGACTATGAAAATACGAGTAAAGCTATAATCTCTGCTCTAAGAAACCTCGAACAAATGGTTCACGGGGAAAATGATTTTATTGTCACAGATTCCGAGTTTGCTTTTGGGTGGCATTTTTATGTGGTGTGTGTAAATAAAACGCTTGTAAGAAAACTTTCGGAACAATTGGGGCCAGATTTCGAGAGGGTAAAAGGCAAGGGGCTTGAGCATAAATTTCTGACATGGCTAACAGAAAAAGTGAGCCAGAAAAACGTGAAAGTTAAACTAGCTATAAAAGAAGAGATGGAATCTAGCAAGTACGGCGTATTTTAAGAGGCCCTTGAGGGGAATCGAACCCCTGTCCGGGGATCCACAGTCCCCTATACTCGCCACTGTACTACAAGGGCCACAAGTGAAAATCGTTTCCTATCCAGTATTAATCTTAACTAATGTTCTCTTGAGATTAGGAGTTATTCGGATTTTCTTGTGTAGTGAATTTTTCTATTAGATGCAGACAGATTATGGATTGATAACTCCCCTACCGATTATTTTTCTCTCTTTCAACATAGTAAGTGCTTCAGTAGCTTGGCTTAGCTTGAATTTATTTGAAATTACTGGTTTTATTATATCTCTGCGTGCTAGAGAAACCAGCTCTAACATATCGGTCATTGAACCTGTATACGATCCAATTAGTTTGTATGCCCTAGTAGGCATCGTTACTAAATTGAGCTGCAATGCTCCTCCAAATAGTCCGACCAGAACAACTCGTGCCCTTCGTCGAAGTATTTGCATGTCAGTCTCAACTGTGTTGCTTGCATTAACGAAATCTATGACGGCATCAGCTCCAAGATTGCCAGTTATTTCCATAACAGTTTTTACAGCATCTTCGTTCTTAGAATTAATAGTAATGTCTGCTCCATTCTGTTTTGCAATCTTTAGTTTGTTATCATCTAGATCCATGGAAATTATTCTTGCTCCACTGACAGCTTTTGCTAATTGTATTCCCATCAGGCCAAGCCCCCCTGCCCCAACAATCACAACATTGTCGTTGGGTCTTAATTGAGCATTTTTCACTGCACCATATGCGGTTAGGGCGGAACATGACAAAGGTGCACTCACATCTGAATCCATCCCATTAATCTTTGCAAGATATTTGTAGCTTGGAACAAGTACATATTCTGCATAACCTCCGTCATTGTATACACCCAAAGATCTGGGCTTATCACAAAGATTTTCTTCTCCTATTCTACAAGCTGGACATAATCCCTCTCCTATCCAAGGAAACACGAGTACCTTCTCATTTTTGGCAAATCCCTCTACTTCTTCTCCCATACTTTCTACCACACCAGCAATTTCATGGCCTGGTGTCAGTGGATATTTTACACCACGATCAGTTGTCTTCATGAATTGACCTGCAGGTCCTTCGTAACCTCCATCCCACAGATGTATATCACTATGACACACACCTGCAGATTCCACTTTTATTAGAACTTGTGACCCTCTTGGCTTTGGAGTTTCAAGTGATTGGATCTCAAGAGGTTCTTTTATCTTAACTATTCTAGCGGCTTGCATGTTTCGACATATTAGAATGCCATATAAGATAGTTTTGTGATAAATTGCTTTTCTTTCTAAAATTTTCCCATCTATAGATTTACAATTTTTTGATTTATGGCAAAATAACCTTGGATCAAAATTTACCTGACCGTTCTTTTTGAGTTTGTAGTTTTCTCATCTGACAATTAGGCGTAAGTTTATTACTACCAAAAAAAATATCCGGAAACATGAAATGGCGAAATTGGTATCTTGCGATGGGAATTACAGCTGTTGTGATCTTTACCAGCATGTTATATCTAGGTACGTTCCTCTGTGTACCAATGGAAAATGCTTCCTGTGTGTCATTTTGGAAATAGTTTGCCTTAGATTTAATTAAAACCCATACGAGAAATGAGTATGAGTTGTTCTGGTGAAACCATGGAAGTTTCAAGTGAGTTTATCCAAATCAAACCGATGATTTTAAACCAGCTCAAGAAGGCAAAGTATGGAGTTTCAGATCATGGTACCGTTGAATTATGCCATTGGACAAAAAAATCGTTCAGAAATGAAGGTGATTGTTATAAACACAAATTTTATGGAATTTCAACCCATAGATGTATGGAATTCTCACCAGCTGGCATGTTTTGTGAAAACAGATGTGTATATTGCTGGCGTCCAATGGAATTCTACAGTGCTATGAAAATGCCTCCTGACAAGGTGGCGCCCCCAGATGTCATCGTTACGAATTTAATTGGAGAAAGAAGAAAATTGATAATGGGTCATTACGGGGATTCAAGAAAAGATGAAAAGAAACTTGATGAATCACTGCTTCCCAATCATTATGCAATCTCGCTTTCAGGAGAACCAACCATGTATCCACAACTTCCCCAATTAATAAAATACCTCAAGAAACTTCCTACAACAAAGTCAGTGTTTCTTGTAACAAACGGGCAGGAACCCGATATGCTTCAAAGGTTACACGATGAAGATGCGTTGCCTACCCAACTTTACCTTTCAACTAATGCCCCCAATTATGAAATTTTTCAATTAGTAAATAGACCAAAATACGAAGACGCGTGGGAAAGGTGGAATACTAGCCTAGAGATGCTCTCAAAACTTGATACTAGAACGGTTCTTAGAATAACACTTATCAGAAATTATAATTGCAGCGATGAATTGATACCTGAATACGCCGAGATGATAAGAAGATCCAACGTTCATTTCATAGAGGCCAAGTCTTACATGCATGTGGGTCGCTCAACTAATAGACTGGAACATTCTGACATGCTAGAAATGTCAGAAGTAAGATACTTTTCCCTAGAGCTGGCAAAACAAAGCAAAATTTTTTCGATAATGGATGAAAGTGAGATTTCTAGGATTCTAGTACTACAGAATCAAAAACGATTTATGGACCGCTGGATAGCGGCTTACGCAAATACCAATTAGCAAATTTTCTTAAAGCAAGATACCTATGTGAAATAATATTCTTCTTTTCTAGCTGCGAGTATGTTTTGCTTTGGCCTCTTGGAATGAAGATTGGATCAAATCCCCATTTTTTTCCTAGTTCTTGCTTGGATATTTTGCCAAATATGTCTTCACTAAACAGCCTTACATCTTCTTTCTCTTCGCAGTATGCTATGACTGACCGAAATACGGCACTTCTTTGTACTGACATTAGTTTTAAAATTCCCTTGTTTCCAATTGTTTTAAATATGAAGGAGGAATATGGACCGGGAAAACCATTTAGTGAGTTTATGAATAGGCCATCATCTTCTACTATTACTGGTTTTGAACAAAGCCAAAATGCTTGAATTGCCTTGTCTCTTGCAATTTCCTCTAAATCACTTGACTGAATTTCCCTAAGATGACACCTTAGAAACTTGAGCTTTATACCAAATTTTGATAAAATATTCTTGGCTTCACTAAACTTGTTTTTGTTTGATGATGCAAAAAGTATTTCAGACAACGTTTGCGTATCTTCCCCGCTTTTCTATAACTGAGACCTGAGCGATAACTCTCTCCATTCTAGTTCCCCCAACAATTTTCTTGTATCCGTGTAGAAATGATTGCCAGGATTTGCCTACTATATCAACGTGTGCGCTATTCAATACTTCCTTAAATAACCTAAGATCTATAGCATGATCTTCTACTTTTTCTGTTTTTTGTGCAAGCCCGAAATCCATGATAATCAACCTTTCTTTTGTAAGAATAAAATTTGAAGTAGTAAGATCTCCATGCATAATTCCGTTTTTATGTAAAATTCCAACTATTCTTCCAATTTCTTTACATATTTTTATTATCACGTTGCCAGGAAGATCTTTTACGAGTTTCCCTGACACATACTGTAGAAATATTTCACATTTCTTTTGATTAACAAAATATATCAGTGGAGTACTTACCCCAAAAGATTTTACTTCAGAGATCATTTTTGCTTCTCTAATAGTTCTCAATGTTCGTATTCTAGTATCAAGAATCTCATTACGATAGTCTTTTTTCTTTCTAATTTTTAATATTGATTTCATACCATTCCAAGTTGTGAGGTAGATATCTGCTTCTGCACCTCTTTTCAACAGCTTCAATAAGGAGAGAAGTCTACCACACATAATTTAAGTTACAGTCATCATATTTTTGGATAATTAACATAGATTTGTAATATACAGTTATAACACAGAGTAAAAACGAAACATCATTGGAATCTAACGAAAAAAAGGTCATGCAGGAAGATTGTTCAGAGGATTCATTGGGACCTGGCGTTCTCACTCTAACAAATATGAGAATAGCTTTTGATAAGACTGAAGGAAGAATTATTGATTTTTCCAAGAAATTTGGTAACACTGTCTTAGATGCAAAGCTAAATCACATCATAGAAGTAGCTAAGGAAGGGAGATTAATTAAAAAAGTTCGAATAAAAATCAAGTCTGAGAAAGGCGAAAAAACCTACAAATTTGGTGTTTTTAGTACAGGCAAGTGGGAAAAGGAGATAAAAGAAGCTATATCCAAGTTTGCTTAGTATGGAACTTCCACGGTATCGATCCTCCATGATTGTCTCACAAATGTGTCTGCTAATTGTACACCGTTCTTTTTAGAGGATTCTAACAATCCCAACCACGATATTTGAGAACCACAGTCTCCTGCATATTCTTTTGGAGCCACAAAGAATGCGCAATTATGTCTCTTGCATATGCTAACGAGGATATCTGAAAGTCTTTTATTGGCAGCTACCCCACCCACCACGAGAAGCTCTTTCTTGCCTGTAAACGAAAGAGCTCTTTCGGTAGCTTCTCCCATCATAGAAAATGCAGTTTCCTGTAATGAAAAACATGCGCTTTCGAGTCCCTTTGGCATTATCCTTTTTGTTGCAGAAAGTAGACCTGAAAACGACACATCATTTCCTTTTACCACATATGGCAGCTGCACATATGTGGATGACCTTGATGCTATCTCTTCGATCTTTGTACCACATGGTGATGCAAATCCCGCATATCTTCCAATTTGATCTAATAGCTGCCCTAATGTTATGTCTAAGGTCTCTCCAAACACTCTCCATTTCTTAGAAAGAAATGCCAGAATCATAGTATGCCCTCCTGATACAAGTAAGACTAAAGGATCCTTGGCGCCTGTTAACATCTTTCCTAGTTCAATATGCCCAAGGGCGTGATTTACTGGAAATATTGGCATATCATAATAGGAAGATAAAGATCTTGCAACTACTGCACCAATTCTTAAACATGGTCCTAGACCAGGGCCTGCAGCGTATGATACTAAATCAAGGTCGTTGATCTTAACGCCCGCCTTTTGCAAACATTCCGATAGAACGCGGGGGGAGTTTTCAGCATGGTGACGGGAAGCTTCCCGAGGATGTATGCCTTCCCCTTCAGGCGGTCTGTAGATTTTTCTAACATCGGAAAGAATTCTGCCTTGCTTTCTCTTTTTCTCAATAATCGCACATGAGAAGGTATGAGCTGTACTTTCAATTCCAAGACAGAGCATCTTATCCTCTACTAAGAGTAGACACTATTTTTAAAACATCGCCATTTTTCAGCTGATGTTCTGCTCCTACTCTTTGTTTTGTTTTTGCATCAACGGCATGAAGGAAACCCTTGGCTAGATCCTCATGTACCGCCCTTGCCAAATCTCGAGCGGTTGAACCTTGACGCAAGAGTTTCGCATCAGGCAATACTTCACCATTCTTGTTAGATAGCTTTGTTTCATCTTCTACAGGAAATACTACAATTAATTTTAAAAGATCAAAACATGCGGAATTGAGAGTTTGTTGAATTCCACTTCCATCTAATTTTGATAATACTTTGCCCGTTAGATCAAGCGCATTTTTTTGTTGTGGATTGAGGTCCACCCCTTCTTTTATTTTGAAATTCTTGTCGCCTGGTAAATAATCTATCAGACCATTTTTTGCAGCTTTCCGTAAAAGAAGTTCTGTTTCCGCACTGCATGCTATAGTAGGATGTATTTTTTTAAGCTCATTTAAGATGCTAAGGTCGTGACAGAGGTCAGCTTTATTTGCAGCAATTATCATCGGCCTAGTTCTCTTTCTGAGGCCTTTGACAAATTCTGAGATATCAGTTTCAGTCCAGTCTAGTGGTTTTTTTGCTTGTAAATTCAAACCATGCAGAACTGATTCTACATCATATTCGTCTATCCCAAGACCGCTGAATCTTTGTGTAATTGCTTGAATAATTTTTCCACTCTTACTTTCTAGCTCCCTTGTCAACTTTTGCCATTCACGTTGAAGTATCTGTTTCATCCATTGATCAAATTCCTCTTCAACAAATTTTACGTCTTCAAGTGGATTATGAGTACCAGCAGGAACTGGCTGACCTTGTATGTCGGTAGAACCTGATACATCCACAATATGAATGAGGACTTCGGCTTGTCTTGCGTCATCTAAGAATTTATTTCCAAGGCCTTTACCTTCGTGAGCTCCTGGAACAAGACCTGCAACATCAATTAATTTAATAGGAATGTATCGGACTCCCTTCAAACACAATTGATGTATGTGATTTATCGAAAAATGTTTGCAGGCGCATTCAGCCTTTACATACGCAATACCTAGGTTTGGTTCGATAGTTGTAAATGGATAGTTTCCTATCTGTGCTGTTGTTTGGGTAGCTGCGGAGAAGAAGGTGGATTTTCCCACGTTGGTCTTACCTAGAAGGCCAATTTGCATGCAAATCACTCCAAGGGTTACTCTTATTAGTATTCCAAAAGTGTTTAATTTAATTCGACTTTCATCTTATTTATTGAAAATAATAACAGGCAATCCAGGAACGGGAAAGCACACAGTGGCTAAAGCAATTGCAAAGAAATTGAAACTTGAATTAATTGACATAAACATGGTAGCCATAGACGAAGGGATATTTGAAAAAAGAGATGGAGTTTTTGATGTAGATGTAAACAAACTAAAGAAGATAATAAGGAAGAAAGCATCAAAAAATTCTTTGCTTGTTGGACATTTGGCTCCGTACGTTATTTCTAGAAACAATGTTGAATCTGCAGTGGTATTGAGAAGAAATCCATACAAGCTTCAGTCCATATACAAGAAAAGAAGATACAGTTCTAAAAAAGCGATTGAAAATTTAGGTAGCGAGATACTAGGAATAACATATTACGACATGGTAAAAAAAATTGGTCGCAACAAGACTTGTCAGATAGATACCAGTGACAAATCAATTTCAATGATAGTAAAAAGAATTGAGACTCTTTTCTGTAAAGGTAAAATTCAGGAAGACGATATTGATTGGTTTAGATTGGTTATAAAAAAAGGAGACATGAAGAGATTTTTCTCATACTAGATTCAAATAGCGTTAATTGAGAACACAATATGAAATGTTTGAGATAAAGAAATCCGATCTTGCGGGGCGAATAGGAATACTTTATACAAACCACGCCAAGATCGAAACACCAGCATATGTACCAGTGGTACATCCAGTAAGACAATCAATACATCCAAAAAAACTGAAAGAGATTGGTTTTGATCTTGTTATAACTAATGCATATATCACATTGAAACAGTTTGGTGAAGAGGCAGTAAGAAAAGGCATTCACGAAATACTTGACTACAATGGTGCGGTGATGACTGACTCTGGTGGCTATCAAGTGTTAGAGTATGGAGATATAGATATTGATCATAAAACAATTGCGTCTTTTGAAAAAGGGATCGGGGCAGACATTGCAATTCCTTTAGATAGACCAACAGGATTGGGTCTACCAAAAAAGAAAGCAAGAGAATACGTTGCACACACGTTGAGGGTTTCAAAAGAAACTCTCGACAGTAGCGAGAGCAATGGGCAGATATGGGTAGGTCCAATACAAGGAAGTGAATACTATGATTTAATTAGAAAATCGACAAAGTCTCTTGTTGAATCTGGTTTCCAAATGTTAGCACTGGGAAGTCCAGTTGAATTCATGGAATCGTACGAGTACAAACTCTTGGCTGATATGATAATAACCGCTAAAAAAGAAATGCCTGTATCAATCCCTCTACATCTTTTTGGCGCAGGTCATCCCTTAACCATTCCACTAGCTGTCGCGCTGGGATGCGATACTTTTGATTCTGCGTCATACATGCTCTATGCAAAGCATGATAGGTACATAATGGAAGATGGTACAAGTCATCTTAATGAGATATCCTATTTTTCTTGTAATTGTGAAGTTTGTAGTAGTTTCAAGCCAAAGGAGATTCAATCACTAAGTAAGGAAGATAGGATTAACAAAATAGCGCTTCATAATCTTTATTCGATAAAAGCCGAGGTTGATAGGGTAAAAGAATCCATTCACGAAGGACGGTTGTGGGAATATGTAATAAGAAAGTCTCGTTCACACCCCAAACTCTTTGAAGCAATATCTACCTTTACCGAAAATGCATCTTTCTTTATTGAAACCACTCCACGTTTCAAAGAGAATGCAGTATTCCTCTTTTCAAGAGAAGATCAGTTTAGACCCGAGGTATCTAGGTTTCATAACATGGTACGCAGATTCAAGACAAATAAGCGCACTCTTGTCATAATTCCAGATGGAGGTGTCAGACCATTCTATTTATCTGGAGAATACAATGAATTGAAAAAGAAATTTGCAGCTAAGATTGATGACATACAATTTTGCCAATACAGTCAGTACCTTGGAATAATTCCATTGGAACTTTCTGATATTTACCCAGCTGCGCATTATCTAGTTTCTGATGTCGTCCTGAACAAAGAAGAGTTTCCAGAATTTACTAAAACTTGGAAAATATTTCTTAAGAACAATAGATTCAAAACAATATACGCGTCTGATAATGAATTCCTAAGGTATCATACCAAGTTGGCAAAAATAAAAACTAAATTTTTCAATTTTAAAAAATAATAAAAAATGGAAGAACGATTTCCGCTAGAGTGCGGCGTCTTCTGCCCAACCTTTGACGAATACACCGTTCTTGTGAAGAGGAACTGGTTGACCTGGCGTGTAACTCATAGGTCTCATCCAGAAGATTGCCTTTGTCGGGCAAACACCTATGCATGCACCGTCTGAGATACATCTTTCTGGATAAAATACAAATGCTTTTCCTCTTTTCCAACCTTCTACTGGTTTGACACGAAGAACGTCTGGGCCTAGAGAAGTACAGATCTCTACGCAAAGCGCACAGCCTATACATCTTTGTTCATCTATGTCCGGAATGATTGCTATTGGCATTCTAATTTTAATCATTCATCGTTTGCTATTTAAACCATCTGCAAAATTCATAACGGAGTTATAGAATTATTTCACGTTTTTAGAATAAAATAAAAACAAAAAGGAAGTATAATTAATTATTTTTACTTCTTTGTTTGGCGCATTGCTTCGATCTGACCTGATGTTACCCAGTCTAGCAATTCTGCCGAGGAAGGATTTAGATTTCCTTTTTGATTCATCATATTGTGAACCCAAATCCAATTTATTTGGTTCAATAATGGCTTGTTTCCCTCATCACCTTTTCGAACTTTATCTCTAAGGTCTTTTGGGATAGTGCTCCACCATTGGTCGAAAGTTCTACCCATGCTCTGATCAATTTTGATTGATATAATTAAGTCTTTTGTAGATTATACTAAAAGTATAATGACACCTTTCTACAGAACAGTAAACGTTTAAAGGTACTTTGAAAAGATTTTGAATTCTTGCAGGTAAAAGTTCTAGGTGCAGCTAAAGAGGTGGGTCGTTCTGCCTTTCAAATCAATTGCGATGGCACTAGCTTCCTCCTAGATTATGGAGTTGAGCTGGGTGGTGAACCATCCTATCCAATAGAGGTAAATCCACATGATATCAATGCTGCAATTATAACTCATGCACACCTCGATCATTCAGGTAACATTCCGTCGCTTTTTGCAACAGGTAGTACAGATGTATACGCAACTCCCCCAACCTTTGATCTATCAAGACTCTTGATAGAAGACATGATAAAAATTGAAAAAAGTCATCTTCGATTTGATATGTCTGATGTCTCCAAGATGATGCTACATTCAAAAGAAATCAGGTATGGGGAGAAAGTAACTCGTGGTAATGCTTCCTTTGAACTTCGTGAATCTGGTCATGTCGTGGGTGGTGCCTCGGTTTTAGTTGAATCCGAGAATAAACGACTGTTTTACACGGCTGACATTAATCCTAAAGGATCTCGCATGTTAAGAGAAGCTGATCTTGATTTTGGCGAAATAGACCTGATGATTACAGAAAGTACCTATTCGCAGACTGATCAGATGCCTCGTGTGGAAGCAGAAGAAAAGTTTATCGAGTTCGCATATGAGGTACTGGACAGAAAAGGTTCACTTTTTGTTCCTGCTTTTTCCGTCGAAAGATCTCAAGAGATAGCTTGCATTCTTAAGGCCGCCAATTTCAAACACAGGGTTATCATGGACGGCATGGCCGTCAAAGTAAATGAAATAATGTTAAGGCATCCCGATTACCTACGTGACCCCAAGATCTTCTCAGATTCTGTTCATCAAGCCATTTGGATAAAAGGTGAAAAGGAAAGAAAAAGTGCTCTAAGCGAACCAGCTGTTATAATTTCTCCAGCTGGTATGTTAGTAGGCGGATCAGCGGTTTTTTACTTACAACAACTATCTCTTGATAAGAAGCATGGTATCGCACTAGTTTCGTACCAAGGAGATGGAACCCCTGGGAGAAAGCTTTTGGAGACTGGACGTGTAAATGTACGTGGAAAAGAAATGAGAGCGGAAGCAGAAGTTCGACAGTTTGAATTTTCAGGACATGCCGACAGAACTGCTCTTTTTGAACTAATTGGAAAAATAAAAGGCAATCCCAAGGTTCTTACTATTCATGGTGATAACGAATCATGTACAAAATTTGCAACAGAAATCCATGATAGGTTTGGTTTTGAGGCCCATGCCCCAAATGCTGGAGAACTAATCACTGTTTGAGATGCAGAAAATTTCTACAATAAATCTGGATTTTACAATAAATAGTGGTCAGGTGTTCCTTTGGGAGAAAATAGGAGATCACTGGATTGGCATAAACGGCCAAGACCTACTTATTGTAACACAGAAACCATTCAGGTTTGTTTCTTCATCTACAAAAACAAGCAATTATTTCAGGGAAGATGATGATTTGGAGAAGATCTTGCCTGATATCAGCAAAGATGACCTACTCAGGAGGACTGTGCGACATTTCAAAGGTTTGAGATTAATGAGACAGGATCCCTTTCAGTGCTACATTTCTTTTATTTGTTCTTCTAATTCTTCCATACGAAATATCAAATTGATGTTACAAAATCTATGTAAAAAATTCGGAAACAAGATTGAATTTAACACACGATATTTTTTCACCTTTCCAGAAGTCACGACATTAGCTAATGCATCGATAAAGGAGCTACTATCTTGTGGTCTTGGGTTTAGAGCAAAATATGTTAGAGATGCAGCCAAAGCAGTGGATTCAGGAAAAATAGATTTCCACCTACTAAGGAAAGTTGATTATAAATCTGCATTGGAAAGTCTTAAAACAGTTTATGGGATTGGCAATAAAGTAGCTGATTGTATACTTCTATTTTCTCTAGATAAACTAGAATCCTTTCCAATAGACAGATGGACCCAGAGAATTTTATTGAAATATTACTCAAAAGTATTTCATGACATTACAGAAAAATCTCTAACCGAAAAAAAATATGAGAATCTACATGAAAAAATTTTGGAGTATTTTGGACCCTACTCTGGATATGCACAGCAGTTTCTCTTTAAAATGGAAAGGGATATCAATAAAAAAAGCTGGTTGTAAAAACCCTTAATATGGATACAAATTTCCCGATACTTGGGCCTGTAGCTCAGCATGGACAGAGTGCTGGACTTCTAATCCAGTGGTCAAGGGATCGAAGCCCTTCGGGCCCGTTTAATCTGATTTAGCGCGTCCTGTGATTTTGTCAACATTTTTCCGTTCGAAATAGACAACAATTTGATTCTGCCTTATTTATTCTGGTTTTTTGTCGCCAATTTTCTGGAGCAATTTTTGCAACAGCTCAATTTCATCTTGTGTCAGGTTTTGAATTTTCTCTTTTGATATCTCTTTTTGTTTTTCAAGTGAAGGAATTTCGCCTTTTTCCAGATCAAGAAATTCTTCACTTCTGCTAAACGCTTCCCTCATTTCATCGATGAGAATTTCTGGAAGAATTCCCTTGTTGGTTGTGTACTTGGCTTCCATTGAACCCTTGTGTCCCATAAAGAAGACTCGAAAATCGTGAGCTATCTTTGCTCTAGATTCGGCTATTAGTAGCTGGGTGTCAAAAAAGGCTCTAAGTACGTATGGTCTCCATGAAAATCTTGGACGCATTGCCTTTTGGATGTCATGACGAATCGTTATTGTCTCGACGAACCTTTTGCCCTTGTTCTCTCCCCTGTTTCTTACGTATCTTGCAAAGGGTGCTATAACCGGAGACTCTGGCGTTAATTGTTCACCTGAAACAAGTCTTTCGTTAAGATATGCCGCTAGCCTCTTTGCCCCCAAGTCTGTCAAGAAGGTAAAGTATTCGTGATCTGTCTTGGAAAGTGTCTTTCTTACTACTATTCTTGGTGGTTTATTCGTGAATGTAGCTAAGCCTTCCTTGATCGCAAGCTCTGGTAGATCCTTTATCATCAACCCGTCTGTTGCGTTGTAATTTCCTAGCACTTCAGGCCTTAGACCAGCCTTTGCAACTAGTGACATTATTGCACCAGCCCTGAGGTTTGCCCTGCTGAAAAGTTCGACAAGTTCCTCTCGTAGTGGAACTCTCTCTTTTTCAAGCGTTGGTGTCGAGTCTACATTTGCTATCTTGATTCTCCTTTTTATGAAGACATCAAAATGATGTAGCCATGACTTGACCGCAGTTATTGTCCCCTTGATGTACTGAGGAGCTTTTCCTTGGCTTTCCATCCAAGATATGTGATCTTGAAGCAAATCCGTAACTGTCCTGATATCCTTTGTTCCCAATTTTGCAAGTTGCATTGGTTTGATTTGATGATCCTCGCAGAATTTGCTTAGTCTTCTGAGGTTGATCTCTGCTGTATTTGGGCTTCCCCTTGCTACGTTTTCGTACCATCGTTTTATGTCTGGATCTGCTAGCAGTTTTGATTTCTTTGTCTGTCTTTTTCGAATGGTTTGTTGTGTCTTTGTATAGATTGTCCTATTGTATGTCAATTTGTTTCCCACATCAGACCGCACGGCTCTGCGGTCCTCATCTGCAATAGCAAGTGGCTTTATCGTATTTACCCTTTTCATATCCCGTCAAGACTTTGATATTCAATTGGAGTTAGCTTGATGTATTTTGCATCGCCTTCTTGAATCAGCTTGACATTAACTTTCACAGGATTTCCGCAGTTCATCAACGCAGTTTTGGGCAGTGCAACGATTCTTGAAAAGTTTTGATCGCTGATTGTTCTGTTTCCAAAATCAATTTCTAGTTCTGTATCACTAGTTAATTTTTGGGCGTTTTTTACGACATTACGATCGGCATTGCGCACAGGGTAACAAGCAGAATTATCTATTTGTATGCTGGATCATAAAATACTCGTAAATGTCTGCAAAAATAGCTGGTAGAGAGCCAAAAAGCCATGTGGTTGGTGCACGAATCGTGTTTTACTTGCCACTTTTCATGGTAAGATATCAGCCTATTATTCCAAAGGGTGCAAAACGAACCTTTCACGACGGTCAACGCCTTCACCGATTAACTGAAACAACAATTTCTCATGGGATTACAATATACGAACAAGATTTCCCTAAATGCAAAGAATATTTCTCTAAATTAGGATATGAAAACATAACAGCAGAACAAATGAAAGCAGAACTGCCTCTGTATTGCCCCAAGTGTTTACAGCCTGACGGGTATCCTAACATGAGACTGTATGGGAAAGTCAAAAGTGACAGAAACAAGGAAGGAATTGAAACACTCAACAAGGATCTAAATGATGAAGTAAGGAAAATCAAATACGAAGTTTATTACAGTCATTCAAAACCCAATCTCCATCAATGTCACATAGGTTATTGGAGTCCAGTAGGATACGACCTGGCAAGAGGCATAGAAGATCAAAAAATGTCGCCTTTTTACATTCTAAAACAAAACGGTGGTTTTATGGAGTTTGATTTGCCTAGTAAGAAAATGAAACGTAGTAAAGTCTTAACCTAGTTTTTTGATTATGATCATGATCATAATCCGTCTTTATTAAAAACTTGTCTACAGATGTTTACAGGTGTAAACAACTGTCTCGAACTGTTTCTGCCAGAATACCAAAAGAATTGCATGAAGAACTAAGAGAGCGGTGCAATATCGTAGGATATTCCATCAATGACTTTCTAGAAGCATCAATTGAGTTTGCGCTCTATGGCCGA
>MNFB01000074.1:0-10258 GCA_001917995.1 Thaumarchaeota archaeon 13_1_40CM_4_38_7
TTGGATTGGCAAGTAGCTGAACAGAAAGGCTACCAGGCTAGTCCTCAGGATATAGCTCAATCTGAGATGACAGGTTATCTTAGACTAAGAGGCGTAGTTGACAACACCCAACACATATCTTACAAAGTTGGTGGAGAGCACACATCTTCAGACGGAAACCTCGCAGGAACATTTGGAATGGACATTAACTTTAACGGAGTCTATGGAGGTGGAAGTAGCAGGGGCGCAACATCAGAAAAAGAGTTGACCTATCCAAACTATGAATTCTTCTCAGATCCAGTACACACACAGACTGGTGTTATAGCTTCAAGTACAGTAGAAAAATGGGTAGGAATCAAAGTAGTATCAAGGCATGTACCAAATGCGTTTAGCGGACTATGTACGCTTGTTGCCAACTGTCAGGGGCAGCTATACCAAACATATATTGACATAGACCCAATTGATTTGGCAACTGGCAAGCCAAAAAACAACTGGCACTTGCTTGCAAGTCATCTCGATGACGGTTCAGAAACCGGAATGTATTCAGGACACAAGACAGTATGGGGAATGAAATTCTTCCAGTGGCGAGTCAACGGTGCAAGTAACATTGACTTTGCGTACCTGAGTGTGCATGGCATTGATCCAACAACCGGTCAGAATATACCAAACTGAGTACAAATGATTACTCGTAGAAATAAATCCATTGAGATATGTAGAACAACTGTAAATCAACATGTAACTAACCAAACCATTGTTCCAGTGTATGACTTTTCTTTTCAAAAGATTTTTTTAATCTGTTCAAAGACGTCTCCACTCGTTCTTGCGAAAAGTTTCGCTCTTGTGTAAGATAGGATATTACCCCTTGATAGTCAATGTTTCCAAAATTAATTTCTTTGACATCGACAATTTGTGGGCTTAGAAACATTTGTCGTAGCTTTTTGTAATCAAGCTCTACTAGTTTGTCCTGAATTTGTGGAATATCTTCTAGTCTTCCATGCTCTTTTACTATCTTAAGTGCAGTCTTGGGCCCTATTCTCTCAAAGCCATCAGGGTTATAGTCAGTGCCTATCAAAATTCCAATATCTACTAGCTGCTCTCGTGTGACACCAAGTTCTGATAGCGTCTTGTGCAAATCTATAATTTCAGGTTCTACCTCAATTGTGGTATTTCGGTTTGGAAGTTTTCTCCGGCCGCTATTTGTAAAATTTCGTACCAGTTTTTTTGCTCCAAATAATAGCGAGTCAAAGTCCTGACTTGCAGAAGCATATGCTTTTCCAGTTATCGTAAGATGAGCTGCAGTAGCTTCACCCTCAGAAGGTGCTTGAATGTATGGAATACCAAAAAGATCTAACAATTTTTTAGAGTCATTTACCATTTCGTCTCTTAATACAGATGTTTGCTGCGCATATTTTCGCGCCTCGTCATATTTTCCTTCAGATAAAGCTTTTTCGTATTTTATTGTGGCGTCTTTTTTTATCTGCTTTCTTTTCTCAATTTCTGCAGTCTTAAGCGAAGGCGGCCTGCCGTCAAAGACATAAACTGGCTTTATTCCTAGTGACAAAAAGTTGACATTTCTATAAAACAGTCCACTGATGTGGCTTGTAATTTTTCCGCTATTATCACTCAAAGGTTGTCCGTCAGGACCTCGGATTATAGACAAGAACTGGTAGATTGCATTGTATGCGTCTATTGCAACTATCTTGGAACTAAATGACTCTAGGTTGGTCTTTTCCCTTACACATAATGCCTTGAGATCTAAGCCCACAAAATCACTTTATACTATGTGAATTTTTGCTTTTCCTATTTTCTGCGTGAGCCTGCCTTTGATTCCCAGCCACGCTCGATTATCTCCTCGTAAATGTTTGATAGTTTTGGAATGACTTCGCCTTTTTCTGCTGCAATTTTGACTTTTTCCCTGTAATAGTTTTCAATTGCCTTTGCCATCTTTCCATCAATTGTTATAGATATTCTCGATTTTGCCATTACCTGCAAGACCTGATACCTGCAAATATCAATAATAAACTATCTATTATCCATTATTCCAAAAACTAGAATATTAACACAAAGCCTTCTTTTGTTACTTGAAATCTTACTTCTTTATCCTTTGGCAGTCCAAGCTGAACTAAAAAATCTTCAATGGTATCATCATCCTGGAGTGCATATTTTTTTCCTTCAAACTCTACTGTAACGGTCTTTTTTGTTAATGCCTCCATGAGACGTTTTTATGTAGATTGTCTACTTTATATCCTTTATTATATATTTGATCATCTGATCACTTATTCTTAGTGTATTTATGTACCAAACTCAGACTTGACAGTTGCCAGGTTAGCCAAGTGGTACGGCGACCGCCTCGAGATCATACAACAAGGTAGCGGTTGTGCTTTAAGCACCCAAGGGTTCGAATCCCTTACCTGGCGCTTGATAATTCAGTTTAAAACCCTGTCACGGGCCCGGTGCAACTATAAATACACTGTGATTAAAGTAAACCATCAGCAACCAAGGAGATGCCGGTGCAAAAAATTACTCCATTTTTGTGGTTCGATAACCAAGCTGAGGAGGCAGCCAAGTTTTATACTTACATTTTTAAAAACTCAAAAATCGTTAGCATTACTCGTTATGGAGAAGCTGGGCGGGGGTCTCCGGAAGACCAAAGGGAACGGTAATGACCGTTACATTCCAGCTCGAAGGGCAAGAATTCATTGTGCTAAACGGAGGCCCGCAATTCACCTTTCTCGCCTTCCATATCTTTCCTTGTGAACTGCAAGACGCAGGAAAAAGTAGATGAGCTATGGAAGAGGCTCTCCGAGGGAGGAGAAATACAAGTGTGCGGCTGGCTCAAAGACAGATATGGTGTGTCATGGCAGATCGTTCCCCCCGTTTTAGCCCAGATGTTGCAGGACAAGGATGCTGAGAAATCGGAAAGAGTTATGAAAGCATTGCTACAAATGAAAAAGATTGACATAAAGACCTTGGAGGAAGTATAACAAGCAAAACTAGTTTAAACATAAACTAGAAAAATTTCCTGCAATGAAAAAGAATTCTATTTCTTTATTTCTATTGAAAGTGAATCGTGAGCTACGTTATTAGCAAAGTCAAAGCATGATGCTCTAACGTGGTGATTACCTTTTCCCAACGTGGTCCAAGAAACGTGATAGAACCCGTCACCGCCTAATACTGCAGTCTTGATGTGTGTGTTATCATCAGTAACATGCACCTGCACTTTCTTAATTCCATCAACGGGATCAGCTGCTTGTATAGTAAAATCTACAATTGCCCAGTCAGTTTTACCTATGTGAATTACCGTATGGCCAGGAGGCAATAGTATGTTACAATCAATATCTTTTTTAGTCTTGTCGCAAACGTCACCGTACTTGTGTTTTTGGCATTGTTGCTCATTGTCCTCATCATTCCATGCAAAAGCTGCGAGAGTCATTGGAGCAAGTGCTGAGCTTAAAACAATTGTAGCTATTACTGAAGATAATACGAACCCAATTTTTTTTCCTCTCATTGCCACAACCCTTAACCCCGGATTATAGTATCGATCTAATTGTTATTAAAGGATATCGATTTGTGTTTCAATATAGGAAGTTGCTAAAAACCTATTTTCTTCTTTTTGTGCTTCGACTCTACTCAGATCTGAAAGCCCAGTGCTTCTAGTTTCATATTCTGCAGTATATGTCTCAATGTTAGTAACCTGCTTTTTCATCTTCTTGTTACTCTACTTGATTTCTGAAATCATTATCAAAAAAAATCCCAGACATCACACAAAGTAAAATACGATTCTGTAAAAGATTCACGTAGAAGGTGATAATTTCAGTGTCAAAACGACCTTCTAGTTTAATTCTATGTCTGATGTATGGTATTCTGTGAGTAACGATGTTACCATAACAGATGAGATTGCAAAACTCTTACAAGGAAAAAATTTTGCCTTTGTTGCAACTTTGATGAAAGATGGCTCTCCCCAAATCACCCCCACATGGATTGACCTTGAAAATAATATGATTCTTGTAAACACTGCAGAAGACAGAGTAAAGCACAGAAATATTGTGCGAGACCCACGTGTTGCAGTATCAATTATAGACCAGACAAACCCGTACAACATGGTAACCATACAAGGAAAAGTAATCGAACAGACAACAAAAGGTGCTGATGAACATATTGACAAGCTTGCAAAAAAATATCTTGGTGTTGACAAGTATCCGTTCCGCACACCTACAGAAAAAAGGATTATTTTGAGGATAAGGCCTGACAAAGTATTCCATATGAAGTGAATAATTAGTTATTGTGAATTGGAGACACTACAATGACTTGTCTGTCTTGCAGATAATGTTCATGGTATGACAATAAAATACGATATATTACTTGTGTCGCTTTACCTGTAGCTTACCCTTTTGTTTAATTGTTTTTCCACCTGCTAATGATTGAATGAGTGGCAACATCAAATGAATCTCAGCGCCGTTGTTTTTTCCTTCTGACTCTGCCCAAATTTTTCCTGCATTAGCTTCTACTATTCCTTTGCAGACTGACAAGCCAAGACCAGTACCACCATGTTCTCTAGTAACTGAGGTATCAATTTGATAGAATTTTACAAAAATTTTGGCAAGACTCTCCTTGATTATTCCAATTCCGTTATCTTTAACCACAATATATATACGATTATTTTTGACGGATAACTTGACCAACACTTTACCGGTTTGAGGTGGCGAAAAGTCAATGCTGTTAAGTAAGAGATTAACCAAAACCTGCTCTATTCTCACATTGTCACATATACATAATACGTCAGGTTGCAAGTCCAACGTAATTGTAATGCCTTTACTGTCTGCCGCGGGTTTTATCTTATTTGCAGTATTTTGTATTATTTGTGTGAGATTGTGCATTTGCATATCAAGTTTTAATCGTCCAAGGTCAATTTTTTGTACATCTAAAAGATCGGACACTAGTTTTAGAAGAGAATTTGAACTGGATTTAATTACTTGTAATCTATTTTTTTGCATGTCGTTTAACGGACCCAGGTTTTCTGACAATAAAATGTCAGCATATCCTTTTATCGGAACTAGCGGGGTCTTTAGCTCATGAGTTACCATGGCCAAAAATTCATCCTTTGCCTGGTCCATCTTTTTTACTCTATTTAGATGCAAGTTTATGATTTTTTGACTTCTTTCTAGTGCTTGTCTTGCCTGATAAATTTCTGTAATATCTTTTATGACCGTAATACTACCAATTAATTTTCCATTATCGTAAAGATTTGTAGCACTAAGAAGGCCGATAAAGGTGCTCCCGTCTTTTCTTTTGAAATTTATCTCCCTTTTCTCTACATGTCCTTCTTTTTTCCAGATTTCAAAGGACTTTCTCATCTTATCTAAACTATCTTTTGTTACATGATCAAATATCGACTTGCCGATAATTTCGTCTTTTGAATATCCAAAATATCTTGCATATGTATTATTGCACTCTAGTATTCTTCCATTAGTATCAATTGTACGATAAAGGTCTGGTGCGTTTTCATACAAATGTTGGTATTTCTTTTCAGTGTGTCTTTGCTTTTCTATTATAAT
Source organism: Thaumarchaeota archaeon 13_1_40CM_4_38_7 (assembly GCA_001917995.1). Classification (GTDB taxonomy): domain Archaea; phylum Thermoproteota; class Nitrososphaeria; order Nitrososphaerales; family Nitrosopumilaceae; genus Nitrosotalea. The sequence goes on from MNFB01000074.1 coordinate 5,535, forward strand.
ATGCAATTGTCTTTCAAGATTGCGTTTTAGTTCCTCGAGTTGTGGGGTTTTGCCACCAGATGATTTGATTAATTTAGAGATAATTGTTTTTACCTGTTCAATCTCTATCGTATCTTCATATGATGGTTTATGATACTGGTTTGCCATACCGCCATCGTTTCACATAGATGAGATCATCCCGTTTTTTATTATCAATATACAAAATCTGACTCATGTTTTCTAGTATAGTCTGCCCTGACTGCAACCTGATTCTGGTCATCTAAGCTTTTAGCGTTGCAGCAGATACAGTATTTGGTGTGTAATAGTATGATACAAACAACTTGGATTATGGTATCGTTCTTGGGAAAACCGTGAGAGCAAGTCGTTTAACCATGCACGTTTTGTATGTCTTGATGGAGTCTATGTGATGTCTTATAATTCAGGCAGATACTTGTAATGCCTAAGTTGAAAGCATCTCCAAAAACCTCGTCTCCTAATTTCCTAGTCAAAACCTGTGAAGTATGCAAAGAGGCAGTAGAATTGGTAAGTGGAGCTACCATATATGGTGACAAGTGGTATCACGAGTCCTGCTGGAAGTCAAGAAAGGAAAACGCGTGAATCACATAACACCGGGTTTTTGGTGTGTTTTTTGAATCCAAACTATTTACTTGTAAATACAAAAGCCCATTTAATACACTAATCTGGAACTACGGGTAATGTCAAATCCACAAAAATTTGATCCAATGCTGCTAGTGATAGCTGGATTAATCTTTGCACTCTTATTTGTTATTACGCAGCTAATGTTTTCTTTAATCAGTATTGTATCAGTTGGGGTAGGCGCCGCATTTGTGATATATCAAATAATTACACTGCAAGGAAAGATTGCCTCAAAGTTCAAGTATGGAAGACGCTTTCCTTCCTCTTTTCTTGTCTTCCTTTTTGCTGCACCCATTGCAATTGGAATCATTGGTGGATTTGATGCATATTCCATAGAACAATCACTAGAGAAGGCGGTTTTACTTTGGGGTCTTACACTTTCATTTTGGAATGCGCTGTTATTTGTACCGTTATCGCTTTACAGCAAATACAGGGAAACTACCATAACAGAACCTACATCTTATCCCAAAATAAGTGTCATAGTTCCTGCATATAACGAAGACAAAGTCATAGAAAGAACAATTCAAGGACTGGTTGAAACAAAATATCCAGAAAAAGAAGTCATTGTTGTAGACGATGGAAGCACGGACAAGACGCTTCAAATTATAAACAAATACAAAAAACAGATCAAAGCCTTACACAAAGAAAACGGCGGTAAGGCAAGCGCAATTAATTTTGGACTAGCATATGCTACAGGAGAAATAATTGTCATAGTAGATGCTGACACCATAGTTGGAGCAGAATCACTGATTCATTTGGCCAAAGGGTTTTCTTTGGACAAAGAGGTTGCTGCAGTTGCAGGAAACATCAAGGTTAGAAACAGAAAAAACTGGCTTACGTGGTGCCAGGCGCTAGAATACGTAGCAGGGATTCAGATTGCAAGAAGAGCACTAGATGTCTTTGGAACCATTTCAGTTGTGCCTGGCGCGCTTGGAGCATTTAGAAGAAATGTACTAGAAGAGATAGGATCTTATCACAAAGACACTCTGGTAGAAGATTTCGATGTGACACTTAAGATTCTAAAGACAAAGCTTGTAATCTCCGGTAGCACTAAAGCTACAGCATATACAGAGGCGCCCGAGTCTTTACGAAACTTGTACAGGCAAAGAAAACGATGGTATGGAGGAAACATCCAAGTTTTCATGCGACATGCAGACGCTTTGACAAATCCTCGATTTGGTCTTCTGCAAAGGTTTGTCTTTCCCTATATGCTATTTTCAAGTGTAGTCATGCCATTTATTGGACTGATCACAATCGGTGATGCGATTTATGCAGTAATTTTGGGCGGCGGAGTATTTGTCCTTGAAATGTTTGCCATCTTCACGGTACTACAGTGTCTACAAGCAGCACTTGCAGTAAGAATGGATAACGAAGACCCAAGACTGATTCCTTTCGGAGTATTTCTTGTAATAGGATACAAACACATACTTGATTTTCTTTTAATTAGAGCTGTCTTTGAGCGTATATTTAGAAAGCAAATGACTTGGACTAGTTCTGAGAGGATAGGGATATGATAACAATACCTGAACTAAAATTAATTGCGATTTTGGTATCCATACTGTTAATTCCTCCTTTGGCATATGGCGAGTACCTAGGTTCTATTGCAGTTGATATATCGTACACTAATGGTGACAGGGCAGATTATTCCTCGATATCAATGAAGGTGTATCAAGATTTTAGCAAGACTCCGTATAAAGAAATTGAAGCGATTTCAGGAAATCCATTTAATATTATATCTCTGCCTACAGGTCACCAGTACAAAATTGTAGTCTATGCAAACGGAATGTCTTCTGGCGTAGGTTATGTTACTCTGCAAGAATCACAGCAAGACGTACACATTAACATTCCAATCCCAGGCGGGATGCGCCTTAATTTGTTTTACAATGATGGCGAGACACCGATTTCTAGCGCCTTGATTTCTCTAAAGTCTAGCGATAACAAGACTTGGGTAGATGGAATTACAGATGTAAATGGCAGAACAGTACGTTTTTGGGTCGAGTCAACCACAGAAAATGAACATTACACGGTAGATGTAAAGATTGGCAAACACCTCCTGTATTCTTATTTTCCACTAGTTCTCCAACCTGGAATACCTCAAGAGATCAAGATAGTCACACCATGGCAGGCTAAATTTTCAAGTCTTGTCACGGTCCAACTATTCAATCAACAAGGCAAGACTGTATCAATATCAGAGGGAAGTTTTGCAGTGGATTTGCTCTCTGAGAGCGGAGAGAAGATCTTGCAATCAAAAGTAAATCAGATAGGTGAAGCAGATTTTTCAAATCTCAAAGTTGGAGATTATGTTTTTCGTGCAATAAACCTAAATGATAATTCAGAGTGGGGAAGATCAAGTGTCACCATAGATGGAACCAAGACAAATTTTTCCATATTGAAGAACCAAACTAGTGTACCTATAGTACAACCTACTTCTAGGCCTACTATTTCAAGTTGTAACTGCGTGGCATTCAGACTCGATAACGTACAAGACTATTGGCTTGATAATGTCCAGACGAAAATTATTGATACCTTTGCGCAAAAAAATACTGGAATAACTCTAGGTGTGATTGTCAAGGTTTTTGGTAATGACTCTAAACTCATTAATGATGTAAAAAGCAAAGTAGCTTCTAACACTACAATTGAGATAGGTGTTAACGGTTGGAGTTTTGAAGATTTTACCTCCTACAATAAAACGCAGCAGACAATGCTTTTACACCAATCAAAAGACAAGATAACATCCATACTTGGTGTCACGCCTTTTGTATTTATCCCACCCTTTGGCAAGATAAATAATGATACATTCTACGCCATGGACAAGAACGGATTTACTTTTGATAGTGCAATAACTGGTACAAGCCCACCTGCACTACTGTCAGACAAAATACACAACATTCCAGCAACGGTCTTTACAGGATACACACATCTAGAAAATGGCACGTTGCAAAGCATTACAAATGATAACATAATAAATGGAATTCAATCGAGCATGCAAAATTATGGCTTTGCTGTAGTCACACTAAATTTTCAGGACTATGCAGCAAATAATGGAACCCAGAAGGAGAACGCGCCAGACTTGGATAAGATTAGCAAGATTCAGTCTTTGTTAGACAAGGTTCATGACAAGGGTTTTAGAATCGCTACCTTGTCTGAAGTTGGAAATATCCTTTCCAAGCCCCCCATGCCGTCTTGGATAAAAGACTCGGCAAATTCATGGTCTGAGGGAAATACCCCCAAGGGTGAATTTCTAAGAAGCATAGAGTATCTAGTAAAAGAAAAAATTATCCAAGGCTTACCTGCAAGCACCTCAGAACTAAAGACTATGCCTGACTGGGTCAAACATATAGCCAAATGGTGGTCTTCAGAGTTGATATCAGATGATGAATTTATCAATGGGATTGAGTTTCTATTAAAACAAGGAATAATTAACTGATAACTATAGGCCACAAGCTCGTTAATTGACTCGAAAATGTAAAAATACCATAGTCTGTCTCAGACATTAAGAGAATGTTTCCATTCTTGTTTTCCATATGGGGATGCATACCTGAGATCTCAAAAGATTGTACAGATATGACCAATGCGTCTTCCACATATCTTGGAATCATAGCAGGAACAATAATTGGTGCCGTGATAAGTTGGTGGATATATTATAGACAGAAAAAGATATCCCAGATGCAAGACCGCATATTATCTCGCATCAAAGAATTGGAGGAAAGTCATGGTGAGATTTTAAAAAAGCTTGCAGATTTTGATGATAAACACGAGAAGGCCTTTGATGCAATACATGAATTAGGAAGTAATATTGATTCTGTTCTCAAAAAATCTGATACTGATACAAAATAAACAGAATTATTTTTTTGAAAAGCTCCACTTTTCTTCCTTGTTCATCTTTAGTATCTTGTCAGGTGGTATGTCCTTGTGTTCGTTACCTATATGGACAGTGTACTCTAATAGACTCGTGAATTGCTTCTTGCATACAGGACATACTTTTTCGAATTTGCCCATTACTAATATAGAATTGTAATTTTTTCTATTTTAAGTTATTTGAGATTATCAAAGATTGTAACTGTATTTTTCTGAAGTATTTGTCAAGA
>MNFB01000074.1:10276-45427 GCA_001917995.1 Thaumarchaeota archaeon 13_1_40CM_4_38_7
CCAGCTTTATTTGCAAACTTGCCTTCCATGACAATTTCAGAAAGTGGTTTTCTATCACTAGGGGCCTCGCGTTGTTGTAGTTCTGGCAAAAGTTTCTCCGTTGTCCCCTTTTTACCAATTGCAACCATTGCCATCACATCATATTCATCTGGTATTGCAAGATCTTTTCTTGCCCGTTCATAATCAAATCCCTGCATGGCATGTGTAATTAATCCCTGAGATGTTGCTTGTAGGGCCAGGTTTTCCCATGCTGCACCAGAATCAAACTGGTGGGTCACAGATGGTTTTCCATTATAATCAAATGTCTTTTTTGAGATAATTACGACGAGTGCAGAGGCATTTGCACACCATTGTTTATTGAAATCTACAAGCAAATTAAGTATGGTATCCCAGTGCTTTGAGTTTCGTTTTGCATAGATGAACCGCCAAGGTTGGTTGTTGTATGATGATGGAGCCCATCTTGCTGCCTCAAAGAGGGCAAAAAGGTCTTGGTCGCTTATATCTTCGCCAGAAAATGATCTTGGAGACCACCTATTGAGAATCATATGATTTACCCCGTAGGCTGATTTTCTGGTCTTCTCTATTTCGGGGTCTAACATAACCGGCTTTTCTTTTTATCATACTTAAAAGTTTGATAATGTTTTTCACCAAGTGTTGCACAAGACAATCGTACTGGAATAGTATGTCATAAATGTTACAAACCAGATCTTATTGGTAGTTTCAAGATAGACTTGATATCATGCGACCCAGCAACTTGCTCCATTTTAGGTCCAGACACCAACCAACCCTCATAGCCTAGTTGCCAGGGTGCATGTATATTTTTTCAAAGATTATAACCACATCATACAGAAAATAACTTAACTTTCATTATATGAATAGCAAGAAAAAACAACAAGACAGAGAAGAATTTCTAAACGAAGAGAAAGAAAATGACAGTAAAGAGTGCGAAGAATATCTTGACGACGAGTTTGAGGATGAGAAATTATCTAAAGATTAACGAGTCTGTTCTGTTTTTTCCCAACAGCAATCAAACAACATTATCATAGATTCAGCAAGTGTTTGCGAATCAGTCCATATGGAAAAAACGTTGCTTGGTGAGTGAGTTGCATTTCTTAAGAAAATCATAACTTCAGAATCCTTTACTACAAAGCATTGATTTTCTGTCTTGGTGTTAGGCATGAATCTAATTCTTCTTTTATTGATCTTTCGTGCATAGGTCGGTATCATAGATGCTGGCGATATTATGAGTTTTACATCTGCCGGTGATTTTGCCAACATGTCAATAATGTCTGAATAATAGAAACTGGAGAGATCCCGCAGTGTACAAAATATCTTGATTTCTTCTTTTACAGTTTCTACCATCTGTCTTAATTTAGAATGAATTTGTGGATTTCCCTGTAGCATTTGTAATTGTTCTTTTCTTGTTGTGTTTCCTTCCGTAATAGATGCTGGTATTATTATGAGTTTTACATCTGCCGGTGATTTTGCCAACATGTCAATAATGTCTGAATAATAGAAACTGGAGAGATCCCGCAGTGTACAAAATATCTTGATTTCTTCTTTTACAGTTTCTACCATCTGTCTTAATTTAGAATGAATTTGTGGATTTCCCTGTAGCATTTGTAATTGTTCTTTTCTTGTTGTGTTTCCTTCCGTAATAGATGCTGGTATTTCATTCCACATTTCCATCAGCTTATCTTCGCGTTTTGCAAGTATGTTGATCTTTTCCTTTTCTGCGCTGACAAGAGCGTCAATTGTATCCTTCAAGTCTAATGCAGCATATACCACAGGAGAAGAAAATTCTGCTGTGATAATTCCACGGCTCTGCAATGCGTTAAGAATACCATATGTTTCAGTCCTTGGCAGCTCTAGTGCTTTAAATATGTCTGATGCCTTTTTTGGACCAGATTTTGATAGATAAATGTACACCTTGGCTTGATTTGATGAAAGTCCGAATTTCATAAGCTCGTCTTTTACTTTGTCAAGCTGTATCTTGTAGTGATATAGACGCGAGTCTGGTTCTGTATCAAAGAGACTGATATCTGAATTTACTGCTAATTTTTCTGTCTGCATTATTAACCCCTGTAGTGTAGTTCAGATCTAGATAATATAAAAAACCCGTCTGCCAAAAGTGGTAATCACCCTTTTCTTAAGGTAATATGAAAGGAATTGGAATTTACCTATGTGGTTTACATGATTGCCTTTAACGGCTCATTATCAATTTGTCATCTACAATCACTTAAAAACTTGCATTTATTCTACTAGGTGTTGAGTAATTCAGATTTTAATTCTCAAATTGAAAAGATTGCCATGTTGATTGTTTCAGACAAGACCTCACCTGATGAACAAGACGCGCAGAAGCTGAAAAAGTATTATGACTATGCTAAAAAACAATTTCAACTCAAAGATGAAGACGCGGTACAGCTAGTAAATGAAACCTTGTTGTATCTGAAATTGAAAAGTTCTGATTCTATAGATCCACTCCAATACGGTGACCAGTTCGGTGCGGGATTTAGTTAGACAATTATATTTTGGAATAACAAAAGCGACAATTTCATTGTCCTAATTTTATTCTAGTTTTGGCGGACAAAACAATTGTTGATAAAATTGCAATTGTAAGTATTACAAATGCTATGCCACCAAATTCTGGAACTACCTGTGTTCCAATTACTTCGATTTGTTCAGTGCCATCAATAAAAGATACCGTTATGGTTCTATCTGTACTAGTCTTTGATTCATTAAACTCTGTGTCAGCACCATCTACTAGGACAAAGAACTGATCATCGTCTGCACCTGCTTTAGCATCTATGAGTGTTCTGGGCAAAGTCATAGTAAGACTGCCATCACCTGTTGTCTGAATTGATACCACAAGCGAGGTTGCGTTTGTGTCAAGCGTCATGTCACTTACCGTTCCCCCTGTGATGCCATAGTTTACAGGATAGGACTGTCCACCTGAAGGATCTGGTACAGCAAATTGGTTTTGCGTCTGTGCAAAGACCGGTGCTACACCCAATGAAATAACGATGATAACCATAATTACATATGACAAATAGCGCATGAGATCTTTTTAGAAGTCTTGTATTTGACCTTTACGTCAGCACTTTACTTTTACTGTCTACTGAGATAATTTGGCGAACATTCGTTTGTTTAATTGTTCTATGGCCTTGTTTCCCATCTTTCTATCTAAAAGGTTAAAGGCGTCAACTTCGATGCTTTCTAGAATCTTGTCTTTGGTGGGTTTTTCTTCCATACAGTATATTGTTCCAAGGGCGTGATTAACTCTAGCTAGTTCCCGCTGTTACATACTTGTTTTTTCAGGCTGATCTATGAGGTAAAGTCTCTTGAGGCTAATTCATGGGGTAGAACTTAAAACCTACATGATTGATCCTCCTCTGTTGCTACAAAGTCAAAATCCGGTAGCATTGCGAGACGAGATTCAAAGGATATTGGTTACAAATGGATTAGATAGGACATGTTACACCAATATCCTCGACTATACCATAGAATTATTCGAATCAAATGGACTTGGTGTAAATTATTACGGATATCATAATATCGTTCATGAGCTAGAAGTCACATATGTGACATTACTTGCAGCACAGTGGCAAAGCCTACATGGCAAGGTTGCAAAAGAAGATTTACCCTATCTTTTTGTTGCAGCTCTCTTTCATGATTATGATCCTCAGAAAACTGGAGAGAGACCCCATGAAGAAGATGCTGTAAAATTTGTCATATCTGACGAAAAACTTCATTTGCTACTCAAGGAAGCAGGCATTGACAAAAATTTGGTTGCGGCTTTGATTCTAAGAACAACCTACCCCTGGACTGACGAAATAAGGAAAAACGTAGAAAAACAGATTGATGAATACTCGTCTAAATCAAATATAGCAAAAGATGATAACAAAAAAGAACATTTCAGAAAACTTGGTTGGTTTCTTTCAGTTGCTGATAGAATTGGAGGATATGCGCTTGGGGATTTTGTAAAAGCAATGGAAATGGCGCAAAAAAATGCCTATACATTGGCATGGCATCCATACTATATCGTAAGAAGATCTGTATCATATTTTGAAGATCTTCTCAACAATGAAGCAGAGATGTGTCAGGGAATATTGCATTCACTTCCAAAAGAAATGAGAAAGAATTTCATGGACAATGTTTTGTCATTTATGAAATTACGAGAGCAAGAAATACAGATTGAGGCAGCTCTAGTCTATGACAATGCAAGATTTTTTGCAAACATAGAACCGATCTCAAGACGCAGAGATCCTGATTTTGTAAAAACTCTGGCTCAAATCCATGAAGAATTACCTCTTCCACTACAGTTCAAAAAAGAAGAATTTAATGAATCTGTGATGGCCCCATATACAATTCTAAATACGTTAAGACTTGGTAGCGAGAACGGACCAATAATTGGTTTTGCCAAGGGTGGACCTCTCGAGGGATACAAATTGCGACCTGAAATCAATGATCCAAATTATGGGATGGCAAATACAATGTTTTTGGAACCAATAGCTATTAGAGTTGGATATTGGGGACAGAGGGGTGGACGTGAAATAAGACTTTTGTTTACAATGCAAGCACAGGCCAAAGGATTCAAGTACTTGACAAGTTTTGCACTAAGAGACGTAATTTCAGGTAGAATTCAGCGCGGAGAACAAATAGAATTTACACAACCCCTTAATCCAGAGCACTGGTGGAACTATTATGGAATTAGACTGTAGTAAAAATATGAAATACTAATTTTACAGTTTTATTATTCCTTGATGCATCAAGAACTTTATTGCAATTAAAAAGCATTTAGTAATGCTACTTTACATACCAGCTCTTGTTCATAAATTTCCAAATTTGGAAAATTGTAATGTATCTAAAATTTTTTCATACTGTATTAGAAAAATAAATTGTGTCAAGTGATCAAGGCATTCCATCTGGAGTGTGAAGCATGTCTTGTTTTAATCTTAATGCTCTGTAAATTATCGGGGCATGGTCAGCCTCTACATCAGTAGTGATATAGAGTATGTGATCTTCATCTAAAGGCATTGTAATTCGTTTTAGCTTTTCATATTCTACTAGTGCATATTTTCCCTTTCCAATCTTACCTGAAACTTCGTTACGAGATTTCCAAGCATTAATTGCAAGTTGAAGTGATTTCTGACTCTCTTCTGCCGATAGAAGGTTCTGAACTCCCTTACGATGGCCGCTAGTCATCACATTGCCATTCATATCAAATATTGTTGCAAAGCGAATCTTGGGGTCAAGTGCCATTACTTTCTCGTATAGTAATTTATAGTCCGTATTATCTAGTAGGTTTCCTAAAGGATAAAGATTACTAGCTTCCTGTAACCCTACGCCAAGTCTTTCCTGTGTTACCAGTTGCGAGTGTAATCTCCAGAAAACATGTTCTGAAGACGTTCAATTATGTCTGTCGTACCACCATCAGTACCCCATGTAATCAAAAGCAAGTATTTTTCTCCCACTGGCATGGTCAATCTCCTGAGTTTCTCATACACAGCTAACACATATTTTCCCTTACCTATCTTTGGTGCAAACTTGCTGCGTGTCTTCCATGCGTTCACTGCATATCGAAGTGTCTCTTTGGTTTCTGAGTCGTTGAGCAAAGGTGTAACATCTTTTCGCATCTCTGTTCTGATTTCATTGCCCTCCATGTCACAGATAGTGGCATATCTAATGTGGTGGTCAGTATTCATGATATTATCTAAGAGTTTATCAAATGACATACAATATTATGATAAAAGAGTTAGAAAAAGTTTCCATATCATTTCCACCCAAAATTTACTTTTGATTCGTTTTTATCAAGGAAGTATACAAAAGTACTATATATGGTTAAAAAGAAAAAGCTGCCCAAAAACACCGACAACTCTTGGAAGGAATATCTTGAGCTTCTAAGACAATGGATTCACACCTTTGAATCTCTACAAAGAATCAATACTGAATTGCAGATAAAGTACTTGGAATTGATGGGCAAGGCTCTTAGTGATTCAAAGAACATCAATATGATAAGCCAGCTAGTTGAAAACTGGCAAAAATTGACAAGCCAGTTTTGGCAAGAACAACTAATGTACAAAAGATAACATGGTGCCTTGACGCATGAATGAAGAGATTCAATAATACTAACATTCTGGCTAATTGTTATTACGGAAAAGGTTATCTTACCTAGAAACTACGATCAAATATCCTTGGAAGAGCAATTTGTAAGTGTGGGGGGATACAACACAAGGTATCTAGACTATGGCAATTCTAATGAAACTCTAGTTCTTATTCACGGACTTGGTGCCTCCGCAGAAAGATGGCTTGGTGTAATTCCTTATCTAAAGTCAAAATATCGATTAATCATACCTGATTTGATTGGTTTTGGCCAGAGCGATAAACCGTCTATAGATTATACAATAGAATTTCTTTCAAATTTTGTGTTTAGATTTTTGGGGGCACTCGGTATAAAAAAAGCGAATCTGATTGGATCTTCGCTAGGAGGCCAGATAGTAGCAGAGTGTGCAAGTACGCAAAATGGCATTGTCGAAAAGATTGTTCTAGTATCGCCATCAGGAATGATGAAGAGAACCACTCCTGCACTTGACGCATACATGCTGGCTGCACTCTATCCTACACTTGATAATGCCCATACTGCCTTTAGCATGATGGTAGAGAAAGGAGAGATCCAGCAAAAGTTAGTAAATGATTTTGTTACTAGAATGACCCTTCCAAATGCAAAACTTGCGTTTCTTTCCACTGTTTTAGGCATTCGAAACTCGGTCAACTTTGAAGACAAGATTCGAAAGATCAAGTCGCCTACTTTGATAGTTTGGGGAAAGCAGGACAAGATGATTCCAGTAGAATACGCAAGTCCATTTATGTCTGCGATCAAAGAATCAAAATTTGTCGAGATGCCAGAATGCGGCCATGTACCACATGTTGAACAGCCAAAAAAGTTCTCGGAGGTAGTCTCAAGTTTTTTAGACCATGAATTGGTAATGAATGCCAATTATTACCAATAAACTTATATTCTAGGTATTACCATTTATTACCAATGAACGGTAATGACAACCAGTACGACCCTACCACCATGTTCAAAGAATGGATACAAAAGGGTGGAAAGGCCCAGATGGACTTTTTCAAAACCTTCGGCGATATAATGGGTCATCAAGGAGGACGATTCAACCCCGCTGACACATTAAAGGATATAGTCGAAAAAAACACAAAAACCCAGGCGGATTTTATGCAAAATATTGGAGACTTTCAAACAAAGGCAATGAATAGTTGGACCAAGATGTCACAGTCGGTTCCACAGTTTTTGTCATGGGGGGCCTTTAAGACAGCGGTTGGAAGTAACGGAAGAATATCAATTCCAGAGGCAGAAAGAGATGCTCTGAAAATCGGAGAGGGGGACTTGGTTCAGGTAATAATCGTTCCAATTGAAAAGAAACGAAAACAGGGGGTGAAAAAGTGAGTAAAACAGCACCAGAAGCAAAAGAGATCTTTGTAGTATACAAGCAAAACGTTGACAAATTCTTTGATGATGTAGAGAAATCTCTTCCACAATACCTCCAGTCAATAACAAGTCTTCAACAGGAATACACTGGGGCATGGAAGAATGCATTTAATTCAGCAATCTCTATACAACAGGAATACGCAACCAAGAGCGGACTGAACACCAATGTTCCAGCAGCATATATCAAACTGATAAATGATGGAACGGAAGAGATTATCAAGGCACGTTCAGTTCAGAATAAAATTGCACTAGCATCAATTGATGTAGCACGACAAAACATCAAATCATTTAACGACAATGCAAAAGCATTTACCGATCTAAATCAAAATATGCTACAATCTTGGATCTCAGCGTGGACACCTAGCAGAAATTAGTTAGGTACATCCATTTTCCTATTTTTTTGACCTTTCTTTTAACCACTGACCAAACTCAGGTAGTACTCTTTTTTGAGAAAATGAACTTGCAATCATGCCCACATGCCCTGTTGTATATATCTGCAAGCTCTTGTCTTGACTTGAGACTGCGTAATGAATAGGCATACTACATTCAGGGGAGACAAGATGGTCTGCTACTGCGACTTGGGTAAGCAATGGCATGTCTATGTTCTTAAGTGAGACTTGTTTTCCACCTACGTACATTTTGCTTTGAATCAACAAGTTCTCCTGATATACATCCTTTATCCATTGTCTGAACAGCTCTCCTGGAATAGGAGGGGTATCACTTAGCCATTTTTCCACACGAATAAAGTTTTCAACATAATCCTTGTCATGAATGTTTTTAAAGAAATTAACATATTTTTCAAAGCCTTGTTCAAATGGCTTGAGTACAGAGAATACAAAGTACATGAATTCCGGAGGCATGTTTCCAATGGTATCTACAAGCTTGTCAGCATCGATGTGTTTTGCAAGATTTCCAACAACTGTCGTGTCTTTTTTTCCATCAATTACGGGAGCGGTAAGGGTGAGAGTTTGCAGCCTTTTTGGATGAAGGGCCGCGTATACAGTTGCCAAAGTTCCTCCTGTACAGTATCCCTGCATTGAAACCGTTTCCTCTCCAGTTTCTTTGGTGATAAAATCAACGCAGTTATCAATATACCCATTCACATAATCATCAAACCCCATGTATCTGTCAGTATTAGTTGGGGTACCCCAATCTACAAGATATACGTCAACACCTTGGTTTAACAGATTTCTCACCCAGCTTTTCTGCGGATGAATATCCAATATGTGATACCGATTTATTAACGCATAAACTATTACCAGCGGCGTCTTTATTTGCCGTTCAGTTGTTGGATGAAAATGAAGTAGCCTTACTTTGTCTTCTGAATACGCCACATCATATGGAGTCATATCCAGATTGATTTCATCAGGGGCACGAACAAGCTTTGGAGCTTCAAAGATGTTTTTGTTGATACTAAGAAATTCCTCTACAAGCTTTGGATCTATTTTTAGCTCATTTACCATTTTTCATTACCATCCTATGATTGGCATCCTTTTCCATCTTCGTTATTCTTTTTTTGAGAGAATGCAATTCCTTGTAGACTTCGGTGATGTCATCTCTAGTAGGAAGATTTGCGTTATCTAGTAATACTGATATCATATTATTCCAATGCTTTGCAAGTTCAAGTTCAGTTGAAACCATCTTGCCAAAATTTTCCGCAAATTTAGGAGAATCAAATAGATTTGTAAAATTATTTTCAAATATATCTATCCAGATACGTTTAGAAGCTTCGATATGTTCTGCGTCATTTGGTATCTCTGGCACCTTTTTGTTGAATTGCTTTTGTGCCTCAGTCCATGTATCGGTAAGCTGTTTATAATATTCTGCAAGTCTGGTATTAAATTCTACCAGATCATCGTTTGATTCTATTAGTTCGGTTGTAAGTTTTTTCATATTTGTCCCAAATTTTCGCATTGGGCCTGCGGCTACAAGTGCATATGGCTTACTCATCATAAGGGACAGCAAGTCTGTCCAAAATACAGAGACGTGCTTATAGTATTCTTGTGCTTTTTTGGTGCCAGAAGTTTGCATGTAGAGTACAGTATGATGGATGTCGCATCTTATAGCGCTTACTGACTGTTGTTAGTCTAGATTTAACAAAATCATGCTAAGCTCTACTCAATTATAATTTATGAGTAAGATTAATCTATCATTATTTTTTGCCAACAATATGCTCAGATTCAATCATGGTGAGAGAGTTCGTCTAGCAGAATCAGGTGAGCAACCTGGCAAGATTTACATCATAAAAGATATTAAGAAGATCAGAAAAGGGGGAGTCTTGTATCTATTAAAATCACTGGAGGAAGAGTCTGTTTTGCGCCTATACTACGAAAATAAAGAATCCCTCCTTGAAAGAATTTCCTGATGGTTGCCTGAAAAGCTTATGCAGGGCATGCTATCTTCAAGAATTATTAAATGTTAATTATCAAATCAATAGCATTCCTATTAATTGTCAACTCCTTTTATCTTCCACAAAATGCCCTTTCCTTTCCAGAAACGGCCCAACTTTCCACCACTGGAAGCGATATAAGCTCGACTCCAATCGAGTTTAACAAGAAAGTGTTCAGCTGGACTGACCGTGTATACATCAAAATAGTTGCACCTGATTTCAATTCAGACCCAAATGTAGTTGACGTAATAGGGCTTACCTCAGATGATAAAGTCACAGTCTCTACAACAGGCCACAGTATCCCGTATAAATTAGCCGAGACTGGTGTCAATACTGGGATATTTACAGGATATGTCACTCTTACTGGCGATCCTGCCCAGAAAGGTTCAGTGGGGGTAGATGGCGAAGGTACAAACCCATCAGGTGTAGAATCATCATGCAATCCAATATGTGGTCCTACAGATGGTTTTCTTCCAAGTACAGGCAATGATGGAATAACAGTATCCTTTGAATATTCACGTGATAGAACTCTCACCGGTTCTGCATTTATTAGGTGGAGTCAAGGGGACATAAAATGGCTTCAGTCAAACTATCCGACAAATGGTAATGGAATAGTACAGATAAGTGATCAAGACATGAATCTTAATCCAAAGGCAATAGACAAATTTGAAACCAATGTTTGGTCTGACTCTGATTCTGGTGGAATTAAACTTACCATGACAGAGACGGGGGAATCAAGTGGAGTCTTTCAAGGAACAGTCTATTTTGCGACTAATTTCCAGTCCTCTGGAAATAGACTACACGTTTCCAATGACGATACAGTGAGAGCAGAATACATCGACAGAACATTACCCTATCCTCATTCACCATCTGATCAGTTACGCATACTAACCACTACCACAGCAGGTTCTAGCCTTCCTCCTTTAGAAAAGGCGCCAGCAAGCAACCTAAGAATATTAGATTCCAATGGAAATGTTCTTGACAAAGTTTTAGTAAATCAACAAGTCCAACTTGCTTCAGACATAGCTAACAAACAAAACATAGATCAACCCTTTGCCTACCTCGTACAAATACAGGACAACAATGGCATAACTCTATCTTTATCTTGGATTACTGGCACTTTGTCCGCCAACCAAAACCTAAGCCTTAGTGAGTCTTGGATGCCAAAAACCTCTGGAGCATACACAGCCCAAATCTTCGTCTGGCAAAGCATAGTAAATCCAGGTGCGCTTTCTCCTCCACTAGTTCTACAAATACCGGTTACATAATTTCGCTCAGACACGTTATTGAAACTTCATTCCTGTGTCCAAATACATCCTTTAATCTAAAATCGAAAAAGATGCTAATCCTCTTCGTTATGCTGGCCTTTTTTATTATCTTCTGACTTGCCTTTTTGCTTCTTGAGGTCGTTTTTAATGTTTTTCATTTCTTTTTTGGTATTACCAGTGCTGTTGCCAAATGGTTTACCCTCTTTTAAGTTGGCAGTACTGTTTTGAGAATGTTTGGTTTCTTTTTCAGATTGTTCATTCTCTTCAGATTGTTTGATCTCTTTTTGAAGATCATGCACTATGCTTGTAGCATTTACTAGTTTTATCTTTTCATCTTGTATTTGCAACTCGAATTGTTCTCTTATTTGTTTAAATTTATCTTGTAGTTGTTTTCGTGATTCCTTGTACTTTTCCCTGAGTTCCTTTATCTTTGCCTTGCATTCATCATGTGTTTGCTTCCTGTCATCTGGAGAAGCATTTTTCATTTCGGTATGACATTCATGTATCGCATTGAGTATCTCTGCTCTTTGCTGTTTTAAAAGCGCGTTACGTTTGTGAACAAAATCAGAAATCAATTGTCCCAAATTGGAAAACGTGGTTGTTGCATTGGTATTGTTACCAGAAGTTCCTGGTGATGAGACGCTAGTTGAGCTCATAGTTATTCCAGATACGAAACTGGAAAAGGCACCAAGACCGGCGCTGTTCCATGCCGCTAGTCTGTATGTTTCCTTATGGTTTGGCAACAGGTTTGTATTAGTAAAGATGGTTTGGTTGGTAAGTGTATTGCTTACAATAATTGTTCCGTTTCTTTGAATCAAATATCCGGTTATTTTGGAATCCCCACTATTAGATGGCGAGTGCCAAGTTAGTTTCAGTGTGGAATTTGAGATGGTAGTTACATGTAATCCAGTAGGTGCGCTTGGAACATGAGTTTGGAGTGAGGAGTTGGTAATTGCGACAACTTCAGGTGATGGCAAACCAGTACCGATAGCGTTGACTGCATCTACTCTGTACAGATAACATGTGTTAGCTGTAAGGCCAGTATCTGAATATGTGCTTGAATTGCCGGTATTAGCCAATGTGATGAAGCTGCCCGTACAAGCAGTTTTTCTTTCGATCTTATATCCCGTGATTGGAGTTCCACCGTTATTGCTAGGTGCACTCCAAGTAAGATTAATTTGAGATGAAGAAATTGTTGCTGCTGCAAGTTTTGCAGGGGCAGAAGGCACAGAAAGCGTTGTTGCAGTTGCGTTATGTGTTGATGAAGAACCAATGCCTATAGCGTTGACTGCTTCCACATTATATTGATAACATGTGTTGGCAGAAAGCCCCGTATCTGAGTACATAGTACTTGCATTTGCAGTATTAGTTATTGTGGTAGGGTTTCCAGCACACAAACTTTTTAGAATTTTGTAACTCGTGATTGGAGTTCCACCGTTATTGCTAGGTGTAGCCCAGCTAAGATTGATCTGTGACGATGATACTGCTGTTGCCAGTAGGTTTGTTGGCGCTGAAGGTACAGAAAGTGTTGTTGCAGTTGCATTATTTGACGGACTACTTACACCAACAGAATTTATCGCGTGAACACGGAATTGATAGCATGTTGCATTAGTCAGCCCGGTACTCAAGAAACTTGTTGCGGTAGTATTTACTAAGAAATTAAAAAAACCTGAGCAGGAAGGCCTCATTTCAATTTTATATCCACTAACTCCATCTTGGGTGGCATTAATTGGGGCGGTCCACATTAGGAAAATTTTGGTACCGGATACGGCGGTAGCATTAAGTGCGGTTGGAGGTAATGGGGTTGTTTGGGTCGTAGCAAAAGCAGATAAAACTCCAATCGGAGAAACTAGCGAGCCCAAAAGAAGAATCAATACAAGCGATATCCCTAATGTCTTCACGATCCAAGTTTCAACTATTCTCGCTTATAATTATCTGGCAGAATTGATCAGTAGAATTTCTACGCAAATTTAAAGTATAGAATCGTATTTCCCGCCTCTCGGCACGAAGAAACCTACATTTTGATTATTATTCTAAGCAAAAGACCAAGCAGAGTAAAACTTTGGGTTGATTTCAAGTACCGCCTCGTTGCCTTGCATTATTTCATTGATAATCCATTTAGCCAAATCATTTTCCAAGTTACCCATATACTTTGTAATTATTTTTTCTGCGATTTTAACGTTGTAGTTAATGTCTTCAAGTGACTTGACAGTACCTTTTCCTTTGACACCTTTGTATGGGAATGACTCGTCATCAATGGAAAAATAGACAAGTTTTTGTCGTAATGAATTCTTTGCTTTCTTGGATTTTTTCGATGTCGCAACATAAATTCTATCATTTTCAAAAATGTACCATATGGGATGAATGTTTGGTTCGCCCTTTTCATCAATTGTACCTAATTGCAGATTTAGTTTTGACCTAGCAAGAAAATCCCTCACTTGTTGTTCGCTTAGCGATTTGCCAAGGCCTGGCATTGCATTTACAATTTTCATCATAACAATATCAGCACGATCATTTAAAACGGTTTATCATGACTTTACTTCGGCAAGTCCTACTATGGCTCTTGGAAAGACATCTTTTCGTTGTTCGCTAGGTTTCAAATATTGTTCATAACCTGTGACAGGCTGCAACGATTTTTCATCCATGATTTTGTAATTTGATATTCTTGCTTTTCTGAATATTTGTTCTAAATCATCTTTTGAGAACCATTTTGAATAAACACCTTTCTTTGTCCTAACGATAGAATTTTCTTCATCTTGTTTTGAATTTATTATTTCGCCAACAGTTTGTTTTACTTCTCTTCCATAGAAGGTGCGTAACCCAAAATCTTTGAAGCGTTTCTTATTAAACACTGAAATTATTATCGTCCCATGTGGTAAAGCCAATCGCTTCATCGATTCTAATAGTTGTACTTGTAAATCCATGTTTTCTTGATTGCCTAACGTTTGAAAGGTGCACACTATTACCTTGTGAATTCGGTCAAGACCTTTGTGGTTGAGATGAAAGTTCTGCGCTATACCAGTTATTGGGAATATTCTTTCATAGAGATACTGTTCAAGTCCATATTTCTTCATCAATCTAATAGAATGGGAGATCATTTCTTCAGAATAATCAATTCCAATTACATACCGTAGATTCTTGTCATACATGTCATCATATCGGTATAGGACATCAGTCTCTGAATTTTTTTTCAATTCTCTACAAGAGTTAACGCTCATCTTAGACCCCAGTAATATCAGAAAACGTCCTGGACCAGATCCTGCGTCTATGAAAGCTACTTCTTTATTCTTTAAGAGACTGTTTAGATAATTTACTATGAAAATGTCTTCAAATCGTTCATACGCACGAGCAGACCATGCAGCCTGTGTAGGATGAACTACGTTTCTGAAATATTGTTTTGCCATAGACTTGCTAGCTAATATGCCCTTGACTAGGTCTTGTTCATTTTTGGATAGTTTGCTTAAGTGAAGTCCATCCTTAATCTTTCGTGCTAAGATTCCTTTAGTACAAATTTCTTCTCTTATTTTGGATGGCAAGAGATTCAGGTAGCCATTTTTAAATGAATAAATTGAATTACAGTTAATACATTGAAGATCTATTTCATTGTGTTCTTGTGATTTTCCGTTTCTGAATTTTAAAGACGAGCCACACGTAGAACAGTTTGCTATGGATAAGTTTTTGTGAATCAGTGTTGACATCATTTCCTGTCCTGACTAACTACATCTTCATCGAATTGTTCACTATTCTTTTTCTTGGTTACTTTTTGTTTTGAAGCACCTTCTTCCTTTATGTATGCATCATATGCCCGGTAAACATTTCTAATACACCTCAGATAGTTTTCAAAGTCTGGTAACTTTATTGGATCATAGAAATAATTTGAGTGTACTTTGGTAAATGTATTTTTTGAGATTCCTACTCCTTCAAGTATGTGTATAGGCTTACTATCTACTGAATGAACCCATCCAAGAGATCTAATCTTTTCTATCATCTCTTCAAATGTGGTAGCCTCATTGGTAACTATTCGTAAAATAAAATCGTAGTTTTGTCCTTCTCCCTGTACAAGATCTATTGCAGTTACAATTCCGTATTGTCTGCTTATCTCAACTAAATTGCTATACATCTCAGAATAAGGAATTACACGACGTTCAAATAGTGGATTTTGAGTTTTTATGAAAGTATACCACTGATTATCAAACAATTTGCTTGGGTCTACTAGTATCCATTTTATCTTGTCATCCTTTTTGCTGTCTTCTGTGTTGTTATGTTCTAGTATAACGCCTTTTTTTACAAGTTCATCTATCCTGTTTTTGACATTCTCTCTGGAAAGAACATAGCCATGTTCCTCAAGATCTTTATTTGCAGTGTCTGGCGTTGCCCCGCTCTGCAACGCATGAAGAATGAGTAGATCTAGTGGGCTAATTCCATTCTTCGTCAGATTTTTTATAGGTACAACATTGTCAGGACTGTCTGTTCCTCTTCCTACCATACTCATAAGCAGCCATCTGTTGTTAAAAATATTTACGACGAATTTGTCACAGAAATGTTGAAAATCACTGTTTTGTACTTGAGTTGGCCCTTGTAAGTGTATAACGTTTTTGTCGCAAAAACAGCTTGAAATGATTTATAATTTTTAATCATACTTGAGACATGGCTTACATACCAAAAGTCGAAAGGATTGAGGAATCTCAGTGCAGTGTTTGCTCACACATCTGTGCCAGACTATGTGTGACATGTGGAACTGCATTTTGCAACAAGCATCTGCTATCACATGCAAGCTTGCACAAACAAGCATACCATGAGATTGTGCGAACAATACTTAGGGATGGGCTTACCGATGTTGCAAAGCATCTCGTTTCCTTTACACTAACAACTGTGTGATACGAGGATATCCCCTGAAGAGTCCGTGAGATCCGGACGAAACAACTCAAAGTTGTCGGGAGAACAAGGAGGTGAAATGTGAAAGATGAACGAAAAAATACCAAAAAGAGAATGGCAATCTAACTACAGTAAGAATGCTAAAGACAAGACTCAGCTTCTTCTTGCTGCAAGTGCTCTAGCATCGCTGCTTGTTGTAAGTAGCCTAGGATTTGCTTGGGCAGAGACAGATAATTCAGATGTCACAATAAAGGCAAGTGATGACATAAAGAACAACCCAACTGCAATGAAAATACTCAAAAACATAGAATTGTTCAAGAAAAGCTATGCTGCATTACAGCAGAGGCAACAGCTTCTAGATCAGCAACAAAAGTTC
Organism: Thaumarchaeota archaeon 13_1_40CM_4_38_7; assembly: GCA_001917995.1. Taxonomy (GTDB): domain Archaea; phylum Thermoproteota; class Nitrososphaeria; order Nitrososphaerales; family Nitrosopumilaceae; genus Nitrosotalea. The sequence continues at coordinate 26,689 of MNFB01000074.1, forward strand.
ATAGAAGAACAACGCCGTATTGCAAACCAATACTTGCAAATTGATCTTGCTGGCATGAATAACTTGAACAATCAAAATCTGCCAAGAAATGCATATGCAACATTCGTATCAAAAGTGGATAACTCTACACAAGGCCTCTTCTGGGACCAGTTTGGTTTCATGGAAGACAAGCTGAGCAAGGCAAATCAAGCAAAGAACAATGTTCTCAAAAATGGAGGTAGTGTGAAAGAAGCTTGGCAAGCATACAATGACGCACTTGCAATGCACAAGAGCGATCTTGTAAGTGTTAACAAGAACTTGAATGTCAAGTATCACTTTGCGGATGCAAAGACACAGAACCTATTCAACAAGTACGGAAGGGTTCAGTAACACAAACATAAATCCCAAATTTATTTTCAAAAATTTCTATCTATTAGAAATTATGGCCTAATGGTTATAAAACTAGCACTATTAGAACTAAAAAATAAAATGAGGGTTTGGGAATATTACCTAGCTGCTGCAGTTACTTCTATTGGCGATCCTGACTGACCGGCATAGAGAGCTATACTGACTGGTGAACTTGCGTCCAGAGATGTCAGTAGATTTTGTTGTACCTTGAAGTAGACAATTCCCCTTTGCCCAGGATATAGAGATACTGGACCATTTTGCGAAGTCAAGCAAAGAGTTGGATTCTGTGAGACTGATCCTAACTGCATGATGAGTTTTCCAGAAGTATTCGTACATCCATTAGGTGCTGCTACACCTACTGCTGTGCCATTATTCAGTTCTCCATTAGGTGAGTTGGGTGAGACTTTCATCGATGTGTAGTTTAGCGCCCATTGGAGGTTACTTACAGTCACCCTAGTTTGATTGGTATCAGCATACCAGTTTTGAAATGGCACTGCTTGGCCGTGAACCGTTAATTGATCAACTGACAATATTTTGTCGCCACTGTTTCTGAAATCTGCTGCGCCCCATGCCCAACCGGAACTGCCTGTTTTATCTATCCACAACTGGATTCCTGTGGTGGTAAGTGCTTGGTTATTTGCTTTATTCTGGAAAGTGCTTGTACCATATAGAACAACACCTGTTGCAAGTACAACAGATGCCACTACAATAATCATAGTGGTAAGTACAGTGCTAATTGCTTTCCTTTTGTGCATCTTTCTTAACATTAATTTTCAATAAAGAAATAAGCTTATCATTGTAAGTATGTACTTACATTGTACGGCCAAAGGTAAAGTAGTCCACCCAAAGATGGAAATGACCAAACACGTTTTTAGGAATTTTCGCATGTATGTGTTATCCATGCGCCATCTCGTCAAGTCTAATCTTTCTTAACACCTTCTTTCCTCCTTTGATGCTAATTAATGGATTAGAATTTTCGACCCATCTTGGAAGTCGTACTTCTGATATACTCCCTTCAAAGACATGCCTAGGTTTATCTAACTTTGTATCAGTCCAAACGCATGTTTCTTTATCACATAAAATAGTACAATATTCCATGGTTGGGCCACTGTTTCTTATCCGTATGTGCTCAATCCCATTTTCAAGGTACTTTTCCATGGTAAAGGTGTATTCTTTTGCAATCTTTTTTGCAATTTTTGTCCTTACAAACCATGTGATTATACCCACTACACCTATGGCGATAACTGAAGTGATTACGTTGTAAATCAGACTGTTGATTGGAGGAGTGTTTGTTTGAGTTGGAGTAGGCAGATTATTGGATGTAGGTGGTTCTGGAGCTGTCTGTTGTGTGTGAATATTTTGATATTTGATAAGACCTGCCAAGGAATTGTTTACTGTCTGAGTTGTTTGAGATATATTAGAAACAATACTTCGTGGATCTTTTATTATCAGTAACTGTTGATAATCACTTTGTGCTATTACTACGGCAGTTAATGTAGTTCCGTCTGGTGTAGTAAAATCAAACTTTACAGCTGTCACGACTGGGATAGATTGCATAGGCGTGGACGAATTAGATGTGCTTGATGCATTAGTTCGTGGATTTTGTGATGCTGGTTGTGAAGTTACAAACGTAGTTGCTGAAGCTTCGTTTGACGGATTAGACATGGTATGAACATTGTAAATTGCTGATACTCGATATGTATAGGTATTACCTGGAGTAAGTGGATAAACAGAATATCTTGTAGTTGAATTATGAGTGTTATCGTCTATTACGATATAATCTCCAGTTGCACGTTTCCATTCAATTTGATACCCGATGATTATCTTTCCATAGTTTTGCGTTGGAGCCACCCACCATAGATTGATTTGAATAGAAGAGAAGGGCGTTGCAATAAGAGGACCTGGGACTGCCTCATCGCTTAGATGGGCATCCTGGTATGCAAGAATGGTTTTAAGATTGTTATTTACTGGTTGCCCAGTCGATATTATATTTGCAATTACACTTCTAGTGTTTTTCTGGTACAATAACTGAACATAATCACCTTGTGTTAATATTACACCAGCTAGCGCGGTTCCATCAGATGGCGTAAAATCAAATTTTACGTTTGAGGTTTGTTCTGACGATGGTGGAGTTGGCTTTGTTGGGGCAGAAGTTAGAGTTGGAGTTGCTGAAGCTGGATTTGATGGACCTGATGTATTGTTATCAGACCATACAGCTGAGATCCTGTATGTATATGTAGTTCCGGTCTTTAATCCCGTAATGGAATACGCGGTAAGTGTACTTCCCGTGTTATCTACTAATGTGTAATAAGCTCCACTGGATAACTTTTCTTCGATTTTGTATCCAATGATAACCTTTCCATAGTTTTGTGTTGGTGCATTCCATGAAAGGTCGATTTGACTAGGAGATACCGGTGTTGCAACAAGATCTGTTGGCGTATCGGTCAACGGAATGGTTTTCCCTTCCGCAAGGCTAGGCATTATTATCAAGAGGTAACTTACAGCAACAAGTATCACTATAACTAGGAAGTTAAAAGACGTCCTCATTGTATCAATTGGGTTTCAAATAGCTTGTTCATATGTATTTTTTCACAATCATCCTTTTGTTGGATGTGGTTCTGACTAATTTATAGACAAGATCTGGTATTTACGTCGGATTTTTTGTTTTATCTTCTACGAGTCTGAATCTTGAGAGCTGTTTGTATGCAATGAATACCACAAAGGCAATTATCAGAAAGTCGATCATATTTGCAATCAAGTCGTCATATGAAAATGTGGATTTTCCAATAGTAAATGATACATCCTTCAAGTCTCCCTCATTAGGAAACGCAAGCCCTATCAATGGTGTTATCACGTCAGTCACAATTGCAGTAACTAGTTTTGATGATGCCTGACCAATAACAAATGCAATAGCCAATCCTATGACACCAAATTTTTGTAGAAAGTCTATGAACTCTTGAAGCATTGTTTTTTTGACTGGAGGTTGTTCTGCCACATATTTTAGCAGATGCTCTCTCACATAATTGAACTACTGTCAAAATCTTTGGCTTATGTAAATTAAAGGAATAATTTTGAACGATGACTTGATTGATTTCAAACGTTCTAAGTTCTTTGGCAGAATTACTTTCTTACTGTATAGTGATTACTGCGTTTGGATTCAAGTTCTTGTGCACTACTGTTATCACAACGGTAGCTGCATCTTTTCCATATGAATTACTGACAGTAAGTGTGAACGCTAGTTCTTGTTTTTCACCTATTGGGACATCTGGAGCAATAAATTGTGGATGTGCGGTACCAGTGTAAAGCAATGTTACTGGGATTCCTGCAATTTGAGTCCAAGAATATTGCAGGTATCCACCGGTACTCTTACTACCATCCAAGGTTACCACATCTTCTTGATTAACAATTCTATCAGCACCTGCATCAGCTATTGGTGGAGACGATGGTTCTGGTACAGCTGCAAATACGTATCGCTCACATTGTCCTATAATAATATCACCTTGTTTTACAACCAGCATAAAATCAACTACCTGCCCACCCGAACCCATTGGGAGTTGGATTGTGGGTGTTGGATCAGAGCTGGATGAAATTTTTACGGGCATGCCAGCTACCTGGGTCCATGTATAAGTCAACGGTATATTATCTGGATTATCGACAGTAGCTGAAAGTTGAATTGGGCTGCCTTCATGACCTCTAATAATCGGTCCACATGTTACTGTGGCCATACGATATGCCACAGCACTAATAACATGAACTGTAACGGTATCAGATGCTTGTCCTCCATGACTATCATCTGCCGTAATTGTAAACATTAGATCCTTGCTTCCTGTACTACCTACTGATGGGGCAGTAAACATTGTGGTAGGTTGGTCAGGTGTTGATAGGGTAACTTTATCTCCTGTAGTTTGAGCCCACATGTATTTGAGTGCGTCATTATCTGGGTCTGATGCATAAGCTTGAAGGTTAACGGTAGATGATTCTGGGACTGTCATTTCATGATCAGTTGTTACTAGCGGTGGATGATTAACATGGATGACTTGGAGTATAAAGGAAGTAATGCTTTGACCTCCATGACCATCATTTACGGTTAACGCAATTTTGAGATACTTTGTTTCACCAGGGCCCACTGCAGGTGTTGTAAATGTGACTGTAGAATCAGTGTTTGATGAAAATGCAACAGGTTCACCGTCTATTTGCTCCCAAAAGTAAGAAAGATTATCATTATCTGGGTCACTTGACTTTAGGCCTGAAAGCGTGATTTCGGTTTGTTCATTGACTACAGCAGTGTTTGATTGACTAGTAGTTGCGGCATACGCATAAAATGATGACATGCCAATTGATAATACGCTAATTGCAAGGATAGCAAAAACTATTCTGTAATTCAACTTGTGAATGTGTAAATTCTAGATGATTAAAAACCTTTCTCTCATAAGATCTGCATCTAGGATCAAAAAAATTGTAATACAATGAAGATATGATCAGAAAAACTGGTTTTGTAGACTTTAGCTAAAATTGATTCTGACGCGTTTTATTCTCTTTTCTAAAGTCTCTAGCTCCAATCAAGATTCCAACAATAAAGGTAATTATTCCAACTATAACAAGACCTATTGCGGCCTGGACAGTATAGCATTCTATTCCAGAATTGCAATTTCCACTGAGATATGGGTCTTCCCCTATGATAACACCTGCTTGTACAGGTTCACTGCCCGAGTTTGAAATTTGAATTGAGTAGATTCCTTCTGACTTGCTCTTTTGTATGATATGATATAGAAATCCATTCTTACTTTCTTTTTCAAATGTCATTCCGCTTGGCTCTATTCCAAAAAGCTTGACTGAACCAGATAAAGGAATCAAATGCATGAGAAGTACATTGTGCTCCCTGAGGTAACCAGTAGGAATTGTTGAATTTATGAATTGGTTTAGTGGAATAGTTTTGCTATCTATTATAGTCTGTTTATTTTTTAGTACAGGTTCAACTGATTCGTAGGCACTGTCAAAGAGATTGGCACCTATTACAACAACTACTAGCGCAATACCTGCGATTATAGGGCCGCGTGCTAAAGACCATTTGGCCAAGTTATCTGAGCTTGAAAATAAGCCCTAATAAGAAACTTCATGACCTTTACGAATCAATTTACAAGAGTTTGAGACTTAGGATTTTTGCTTTTTAATACACGTGTACAGATGAGAAAGCGTCTCAGAGGTTGGGTGTAGCTTCTCAAGTGTCTCACGTTTTACACCAAAGCCTTCTAATGCCTTGTACATCTCCTCAACCGAGATATTTCCACTAGTCTTTGACATACGGAAGATCCTTCGTTATTTTGTAATATTACTGGGTGTGAGACTTTTCATAGTATGCGCTCAAGATCCATTGCGTAGTCAAATTTGTTTTGTAGTTTAAAGCTACAGTAAATATTCAATACATACCACAGCTTTAAAGACAAGCTAGTTTCTCAAAAATGCATGCTCAAACTAAAATGCAAAGATGTTGGTTTCAAGTGCGGATTTGTGGCAAAGGGCAAGACAGAAGATGAAATAATGCAAAAGGCTGCAGAACACGCGATGAAAGATCATGGCATGAAACCAGAAGACATTACACCCGAGATGAAAGAGAAGATACGATCTCTGATTCACAAGTCTTGGTTTTAGACTTTCTGCGATTTTTTTAATTCCTGGTAGATAGGAGAACCCATAAACAATTACAATCCATGTGACTTGAGAGCATAATTCCCTTACTTAATTGTTGATTTATTGCAAAATTATCAAATGGATCTGAAGATGCTAGTTTTGTTTTTTGTTTACAGTTAAATCAAATTCTTTTTTGAGCATTAGTTTTTTGGCATTATTTGTATATACTTCAACTGTTATCTTAAAAGACATTTTATGAACCGGAATATTATACGGATTTAACATGATTTCATGATCTCCTGTATTACTATTAGGAAAAACCAAGGAGGGAAGTCTGAGCGAAGTGTTGCTGATATGTAGATATTGGTTACTTGCATCATCAGTCTTTGTTATGACTGCAATATCGTCAAATTTTTCCTTAAAGTTTTTAACATTAACAGTAATTGTAGTGGTTTCATCCGAATTTATTTTTGATTTAGATAATTCTATTTTTTCAAATGCTAGACCTTTTTTACCAAATATCCCCAAACTTGTAGCCTCGATTCTTCATCTATCTTCCGTTAAATAAAGTAACAGGAGAATCTAAATAAAACTAGAACAATATGAGAATTAAAGTACCGGCGTTTTAAAGAGAGAATGTTTAAAATGTTGTTTCCCAAAATATCAGATCTTCCGCCTGTTACAACTAGTTTGATAATTATAAACGGACTTGTCTTTGTGTACGGTATCATAACAGGTACACAAGACAGAATAATTGCAAATTATGGGTTTATTCCAAACTATCTTTTTTATGGTAACCATCCTTTTTCAGACAACATAACCAGGCTCTTTTCATCGATGTTTCTTCATGCTGGAATTGCTCACATAGCATTCAATCTTTTTGCTTTGGCATACCTTGGAGGCTTTGCCGAAAAATCAGTTGGCAAAACAAGATATCTTGGAATATACATTGCAGCTGGAATTGCAGGTGCATTACTTCATGGAACAGTCTATACTTTGGCCATAGGAAATGGCTTTGGTGTACTAATAGGTGCATCGGGGGCCATATCGGGGGTCATGGGAATTACTGCCGCACTTGGCAACATACGTGGATACTATTGGCTTGCAATACAAATATTGTATGCCTTTATCGGTTCGGTTGTTTCTATTCCGATTGCATTTACTGCCCATGTTGGCGGATTTCTGACGGGACTATTATTGACAAAATTGCTAATTGCAATAGAACGGAAAAGAAGGGGTCAATATCTGTATTGATGACATATATCAAAAAGTTAGTTCTTCATATAATTTATTTTATATTTCCTAAAATTTTTGTAAAGTATACACATTTGGTTTCATGAGAGCAAAACAATCTGTGATTTTAGAATAATTTTTGAAATTTATTAGAATAGAAAATAATTCTAACAGGACTGGTAAGGTTTCATGTAATTTTTGGAGTCGCTATTTAGAAAAAATACACCTGCTTAAATATACAGTTGGTAGATTCAACATGAAACAAGATGGTGAGTCAATAGGTGCAAATTCCTTTGAAGTTTGTAAACAGTCTTGATGCCAACAGACAATTCTACTTTTCTACAGTGATCCAGAATATGCAAAGAAAATAGAATTTCAGTTTATAGAAAATGGTTTGGCAAGAGAAGAGCATTGCATCTATGCCACAGAGGAAGACCCTACATTCATTAAAAAGAAAATGGAAGAATTCGGAAGAGTCAGTGATTTTATCAAGAGAAATCTTTTGCACATTTACCAAACCGAGGATCCGTTTATGCATCCAGAAGGGGTACTAGCTGGTGCCAAAAGCAATTTTGAAATGATCTTAAAAGATTCCAAACCTCCGTACAGAATAGTTGCAATGCTGATTCCTGATACTGGAACTGCAGAAGCGATGCATACTCATATAAAAATAGAAAGAGGGTTTCAAGACAGTTTTGAAGGATTTAACGGCTCTGTGATGTGTCCTTATAATATAAAGAAGTTAGAGCAAAATAAAAGCGATAATTGGATTAGAGAACTGTTTGACAGCCACCACTCGGCAATTTATGCTCCTACCTTTGAAGAAGGTGGAGTTTTTCAACTCGTCTTAAAGATAGAATATTTTCCTTACCCTTATCAGTAGGAAACTCCGTTGGAAAGATGTTGGACAAGTCTTCTAGTACAAAGGATGCCAAAGTATTACACAAGAAAGCACTCAAACTACAACACGATGGCAAGCAAGAAGAGGCCGTTGTATATTTTGATAAGGCATTAGAGATAGCACCTACTAATGCTGAATTGTTATATGACAAGGCAATATCTTTGCAAATGCTTTTCAAATTTGAAGATGCGCTAAATTACTACGATAAATCACTTGCTATTGAACCAAATAATTTTGCTGCATTTATCAACAAGGGACTTTGCCTGGCAAACCCCAAGATAAATAAACAAGAAGATGCGTTGTCATGTTTTGATAAAGCACTAAGAATTGAGCCAAATGATCCTGGTGCACTATCACTGAAAGGCTACTCATTAGATAGCATAGGCAGATACTCTGAAGCTATTGCATGTTTTAACAAAGTCTTGGAGCTGAAGCCTGATGATTCAAACGTGCTTTTAAACAAAGGTCTTGCGCTGACTCATCTTGGTAGATATGATGAAGCCATCGCATATTTTGATAAAGTACTCGAAGGTGAACCTGATAATTTGTTTGCATTAGAATGGAAAAAAGAAGCAATCAGTGCACAAACTAAGCATCTTATGTTCTAGCTGAGATTTAGATAATTTCTACTGAACAATCTCTAATATCTTCATCGCAACAGACGCAAAATCTAGGTTTCTATCTGCAGATACATACAGTACTTGTGAGTTTCCAAGTGGGAAGCTCATGACAATTACTTTTTCTCTCATTGAAAGTGAGAACTTGACTGTCCCTAGTTGTTTGTCAAACTCTTGTCGCATCTTTACACGCAGTGCAAGTTCCATGAAAAGCATTTCGTCATCTTTTGGATCTTCAAGTGATTTTAGTCCACTACGAAGACCTCCTGCCACAAGCTTACCTTTTTCATTAATTATTCCTGCAAATCTTATCTTGTCATCTAGGTCAAGCACGTTTTTGCATGTGGCATTAAGATCAACTAAACCCTCCCCAACATTCTTTTTCACAATAAAATACCCCTTATTGCAATCATCGTTTTATAATTTACAGCGTAAGATATAACCTGTTCCCAGATCGAAAAATCTTTTGTTCTTATCTAATGCCCAAATCATTTTGGAATTGTATATGACACTATAGTAATTTTAGAACCCAGAGTATACAGTATAATCTCTTCCTGTCTTACAGAAGTATCATGGTTCTTAGCTTTATGATTCAGGATAGTCGGAACCACATAGTGGGCATCTGCTTCTCAGACCATGATACCTCTCGTCATAATAGACGATGGCGGTGGGGTAACTACATCCAGAGCATTCCACATGCTTGAATTTTACTTGCATGTAATTATATAACACAGGCGAGTATATCATCAAGATTCAATAGACTAGCTTAAGAATCATATCTTTAGCTTAAGAGATTCTATCAATATTGACGTCCGATACCATAGAAGCCATAATTCCGGAAGACAAAGTTACTCCTGTTTTTCAAGCGTTAACACAATTGGAGTTGGGCGGTTTCACATATCACTCAGTTAAAGGAAGGGGTGCAAGGCCGCGACAGATGGTCAGAACAAGCAGTAGTGGACGATTGGAATCCCAATACAATCTGAACACAAACTTTTTCGTTGTTGTACGGGATGATGTAGTGGGCAAGGTCATCGAGACGATAGTTTCACATGCAGGCACAGGGTTAGCAGGAGAAGGAAAGGTATTCGTGTCAAGTGTAACGGATACAGTAGACATTGGATCCAAAGAACGTGGCGAATCTTCACTTTAAACAATCAATGATATCTAGTTTAATCTTCGGCAAGTTCCTTATCGATTTTATCTCTAAGTGATTCATATTTACGGAATCGCTTGTTCCACTTGGAATAAAACCCATATTCCTTTATTCCAATAAACAGCCAGATTCCCGCTATTATAATAGAGATTGAAATTAGAATTGTTGCCAATACTGCCACAAACGGAAGTCGATGAAAAGTTTCCGGTGCTCCTGGAGCTTCAGCCATAAAGCGCACTATATTAAAACGCGGGTGTACCAGCAAAAAGCCGCCTACCACCATAGCTATTGGTGCAAAAATTAGAGACGATATTATCAATACCACAAAAAGATGACGTGTGGTATGCATGTGTGAGATCAAGTCATCTAGTACTTTCAAAATGTTCTCAGATTTTTCCTCTTTACCCTTAGATTCGTCAGACTCTCCTGACATTTAACACAAAGACCTCCTTTGATTCAGTTTAAAACATTTCGCTAACATTGTTACCTATTGGTCTCCTTTTCTTTTCGTGGGAATACTTCTTCGTATGGTTCTAAGATAAGTGTAGAAAATTCCCTGCCCTTTTGAGTTATTTTGAATTTGATTATCTTTTTGCTTCCCCATGGCTCTTCTGTTTTTGTTATGAATCCCTTTTTTTCCAATCCCTCTAGTATGTCTTTGTGTTTCATCAAATTAAGCCCGCAATAACTCAAAAGTGATGTTTGATTTAATTCGGTGTATTCTGCAAGTTTGAGTAGAATATCTTTTCGGATATAGATTCGGTCACGGTATTCATGTGACAATAGACAAGCTTCCTCACTGATTTTAACAGATATTAAGTTTTTATGCATAAATAATAGCATTTGTGTTAAAATTTTGTTTCAGTAACAGTGGCATTCTAGATAGGAAATTTATGTCAACTTTTTGTAAGAATCAAAGAGAATATTTCAAACAGTAAAATTAAAAGACTCTGGTTACTATTATATCTTAGAAATCCAATTGCGATGTTCTATTCTAGTACTATTGGGGTTTTCTTTTGTGGTAGGATACATGCTTGATAACCCAGTTTATGGATCTTTCGACTTTGGTGGAAATTATTATTGCAATCCCAGTAACATTGAACTTGAAAAGACAATTTACAAAGCAGCAGTTGAGAAACTCAACTATGAAATTGATTCATACCTTAGCTTAGAACCAAGCGCCACTCCTAAACAGTTACAAAATTACATAATTCATACTCATTTTGGAACCGCGGAATCCACATATGATATAATGACCAAGGCACAATCGTGCCTTGCATCAGATGGTATAGACCCAGCGTCAATTGCAACGCCGGTTACATTGGATTCTCATATGGCATATGCCCCAGAATTTGGTACTCTTGCTAGAATAGTTGTTTTAGTTTCTATAATAGGAGTGATTACAATCACACGAATATTTTTTATGAAAAAATAATCTTGCATTAATTTCGATTAACTGCAGAAAGCAGTTACAGTGAGGTGAGTTTTCTGAATTTACAGGTTGTCTGGTTTTACTCTCTCCTTAGTGCAACCATTGGAGACATCTTCGATGCCTTCCATGCTGGATACAATCCAGCTTCTATACTTAGAACTACTGAGAGTGCCCAAACTTTTACCATATCAGCTGGAAGAAATATTTTCAGCAAGTGCACAGATCACACTGAGAACAGTCATACCATTGTTATCGACTGGAATGTAGTCTTGTCATAGTATTGATGTATCTAGCGTTGATTTTAGAATTAGTGTAATGCCATGCACAAACTTTCACGTGGGTGGCTTTAAACATCAATGACAACAACAACCTCAGCAACAACCACAACAGCAATCGTATGTCGTTCCTGAAAATTCAGCATTGGGTGTATAGTACACCACACCTCTTTTTTATTTCTAGGAAAATTACGTCAATTGAAGAATTAGAAGTTTTCATTTTTTAATAAAATACATCTAATTCTCAAAGAGAAGAATTTGGTCTAAAAGAGTAGAAGGATCTAAATATCAAAAACCATTGCATAAGATTTAATGATTTATGCTACCTGCATAGCGTGTGAGTTTGAAGCATCTGGACAATCATTTGATGAATTAGATTCAAAATGTAGACGACATTTTGTAATTCGTGGTCATGGCGCTTATTTTTACAAGGAGAAGAACGTACAGAAAATAAGAAAAATTTGTTGACACGTCTGGCTCCACATACGTGTTAAAATCTTTACTCTTACTTTTCTTATGAACCGCGTATGATTATATCATGCCTTTTGTGTGCCTGGGATCTCTTGTTAAAAGTTATTACACTGTATAGTGCTACGTCAGAAAAATACTCTTCGTTATAATCCCCCAGGGATTCGTTGCAATTGACACAGTACAATTCTTTGAAAGCCAATTGATTTCGATTATCAAAACACAAAATTTTCATTTCTAGGGCTTTGCTAAAAGAAGCTGAGAATGTGGTAAAATCTCTTTACAATTTATAGTGAAAATAGAAGTAGAAGCCGTCAGAAAGGGATGATAGAATACAGAATACACACAGATTTGATATTGCCTAGAATCTTCGTACTGGTTTTGGATCCAATACTACTACCTTTCTTCCAATAGAGTAATCACTACCACATTTTGGACAGTTAAAACTATTCCATCCTATCTGTTCCAGGACTATCTCCTCACCTGAATGGTTTGCACACGTCAATCGTTGCTCCATGTGCTAACACTTGATTTCTTTCTTAATAAATTGTCGTACTAGAATTTACTTGACAAGCATGCTTATCCTAATATTTAGAGGAATGCCTCTTTCTATTCACGGCTTGGATTATTTTTTATTTTAATCTGATTCTAGAAATCACAACACTAAGGCAGACAGCAATTGAAAGTGCGACTATACCTAGCATATTAAATTCTGGAACTGCGATTACCTGTTTTACATCTTCATTTAGAGAGGCGGTTTTGTCTGAATTTATTCCAAGTGCTTCTATACATGCTTTAGATTTGTTGTAAAGCTGCCACGTGTTTTGATATTTCATTATAAAGTCGTGTTGCTCCTGTTCTGTTGAATTAGGATATGACCTCTTGTAGAATTCTAGCTTTTCATTTATTTGGTTTACAACAGAAATAAAGATATTCGTTTCAAGTTCTCCTTTGAAAGGGTTGCAAACGTAGTTGCCAGCACTATCAAATTCAGCATACACAGATGTTCTTCCTATACCTACTGTAGAAAATGAGAGCAAGAGAACTAGTGGAGTAATAACCAACCAATTTTTCCATGAAGACAGAATAATCATGTGATATGACGCTATAATATCTAAAATGTGATAGAAAAGGATTAGGTTGATGCCATAATTATTATATCATTTCAAAATTATCGTCATATACGGACATAAGTTCAACCAAATTATCTTATTCCATATTAATACTAATTATTTTGTCATCTGTAGCGGACGCGTGTGCCCAAACACATTTCGTAGCTGCCCAGGATACCATTAGCAGGAATGCATCGCCAATTGTAATTTACAGAGATTCTTACTCACCTACTTCACTGGTACACATTTTAATCAACGCGCCTGATTTTAATTCAAATCCATATGCCATCGATACAATAGGAGATGATTCTGAAAACAAGATAACCGTCTCTACTAGAGAAAGCAGTATTCCTTATCGACTAGTTGAAACAGGAGCAGATACAGGAGTATTTGCAGGCTATGTGATCTTGTCTGGAGCCACATCGGTTTGTTCGCCAGTTTGTGGCCCAACAGATGGATTCTTGGAAGCATCAGGAGATGATGCGATTACCGTTTCGTTCACATACGCACAGGGCAGAACCATTACTTCTACCTCTACTGGTTTTACACAAGACAAAAATAGTAATCAGACAATACCGGAATTTGGAGCACTGGCTGGCCTTGTTGTCACAATATCAATAATTGGATCCATAATGTATTCAGTAAGATGGGCTAAAATTATGTGACTCTTATAGACTAACTGACCGCGCTTATGTGGTTAGCAGGAAATGACTTGCAAGATGGAACTTTTCTTAAGAGATTCTTTTGAAACTTGAATCTTTACTTCTACCTTGTTTTTCTCAAAATTAATTACAAGATTTTCAAATAATGATTTGTATTTTATTACCTCCAAGTCGTCACGCATTTTAATTGTACCATCTGAGATTAACAGGCCATTTTCTATTAGCTGGCCTACTTTTCTGTAACCCGAAGTCTGCGGTATTTTGCAAGTCTCCAATATTTCAGAAGTGATCCTAGATTGTCCTTGAGTTGAAGTAAGAATAGCATTTTTGTCTTTATCTCCAAGTGCTTCCAAAATCACTTTAGCAAGTGAGTGATTCTCTACTGTGAACCATTCTAAAGCCTCGGCCTCTGCTTTTTGTATGGTAATTACTTTCTGTAAGCATTGTCTTTCTAGCCCTTCAGCACCTGAACCAAAAAATTCTCGCATTACTTCGTCTAACTTGGTAAAGTGTTCGGCAGCTTGTGTCATATTAATTCCATATCGCTCAAATAGCCTTTTTTCAATTCTTTGGAATGTCTTTTCACCAAGATTTTCTTCAATTGTCGTGATTAAGGATCTTGCGACCAGCGAATCCAAGCCTGACATATAAAAGACTATATGATTTGAGGCTAAAATGCAACAGTCTGTATCATAATATTACATTTTTTTAGCATCATGCTTCAGTATACTTGGTACAAACCCCAATTTTTCGTAAAAATTCGAAATCTATAATTGAAATTTAGCCATAGAAATCACTATACCGAGGTCTTTTTAGATTAATGTAACTTAATATTACATACTGCCGTTATTGTAAAAGACATGCCAGTAGGAATCATGAGCTGTTATCCACAGAGATTGAAGAAACTTTTAACAGAAAGTGAACAAAAAACCTCCGATTCCGACAATGTATTGTTAGAATAGTTCCTGTTTCTGCGCCAATGATAGGAATCTGCAGTTAGTCAGTAAGGTAATTTATCAATCTAAGATAACGATTTGAATTTCTTAATAGCTTCTCGGGTTAGTCTTTCTTGTTCCTCTTTTGAAATGTTAGTTGGGTCTTCTGAAGCCAATACCTTGTTGTAATCTTCTTCAGTATTTGATTTCATTTTCTTTTTTTCTTCCATTAATATTTATAAATACATAACGCTCTTATGCCTTTCCACGCGGCGATATTTGTCATCTCCGTTTCATCTTTTCTAGTTTTCTTGTAATGTTGACTATTTTGTCGATTGTTTCATTGTTGCTACCCTTGCCTTCTAGGAATTTGCAAAGCCAGACTATTTCGTCATTTGTGAGTAGATTTTCCAAAGCAACTTTCTTTGGTAGGAACCCACAATAAGCATTGTTATTATTGCGTGATTTTATAATTACCCTAAAACAAGTGTTGAGTTAGTATTCTAATTATTATGGCGCCTGAGCCCAACCGCGTTCTGTAAGCGTGGTAGCATCTTCAGGTTTTACACAAGCAGGCGAACCATCTTCTTTTTTCAAAATTAATTGCATGCCATCTATGCATTTTATATCATTGATTGAGACTCCATTTTTTAGTTGTTTCAGTGGAGGAGCTATGACAATGTTATTCTTAGTTACATCTACTGTTTCATTCACCCCAAGAGTTTCATTGGTCTGGGGAGACATGATTGCAGAAGAATTAGTTGAGTTTTGAGCCATGGTGAGCGTGGTAGCATTTTGTGCCATAGTCTGGTTTGATTCCGTGTAACTTTGTGCCATGACTATCGTTGTATCACCTACCAGAAAACTTGTTACCACAGTCACTACCAATAATAGTAATTTAATTAGTCTCGTAAGATCTACTCATATCATCACTTTAGATAAACTTTAGCCTGATTCTCATAATTTATCGAAGTCAACGCCTGTAGGTTATAGCGGAAATTTTTCTCTCAAAAATCAATTTATTACACAAAACTTTATCAGATAATGAACTATTACCAACACATGGCAAAAGACAGCCCAGCTCAAGATTGGGACACTCTCTGGACCGAATACAATAAATCACTAAAAACATGGCTGCAAGCATTTGAATCACTCAAAAAAGCAAGCAGCGAGGTACAGGAAAAATACAACGAGGCCATGGCAAAAGCACTTGGTGGATCAAGTCAAAATACAGTCAACCAATTTATGGAGAACTGGCAAAACGCAATGAGCCAAGGAGGACTAGACGCGTTAAAACAATTTGGTGAGAACTGGCAGACAATGATAAGCCAGTCTGGCTTTGACCAGCTAAGAACATATGGTGAAATGATGAACAAATTTGCCGAGACTTGGGGTAAAATGTATAACATGCCAAAGTAGGATCTTGGATATTAGTAGGTACTTGAAAAGCTCCTTTGGTATTTTTTCACTAGAGCATCTGTGTTATTACCAATACTGGGATTGACAAACAACTGCTTATACCACACCAAGAAAATAATGGTTTATGGTCATACAGAATCTTTTCAGTGGTTTTGAGGTAAGCTTGCTGACTTTTGTATGCGGAGTGGTCATAGCATTTCTTTTACGAAAGAAATTATTTAGACAGGTCCACAAAGAATCTCCTACAACAAAATGAAAAACCGGTTGAATATAATTTAACAATATATAGATCAGATTATTTGCTGTACAGTTACATTCCTTAATCCACTAATGGTTATGTAGATCGGATCACTTGTCACGGATAACCTACATGTAATATGAAATGACTCGGTTCTCAGTCTTTCTCTAGTTTGAGTGCGCATGAATTGATGCAATATCTCATTCCTGTTGGTTCTGGTCCGTCATTGAATACATGGCCAAGGTGAGCACCACACTTGTCACAGATAACTTCGATTCGATGCATGAAATGACTGTTGTCGTCATGTTCTGCTATGGAGTCGTTAGCTGGTTTGGTAAAGCTTGGCCATCCTGTACCAGAATCAAACTTGTCGTCGGATTTGAAAAGAACGTTACCGCAACATATGCACTTGTAGACTCCATTCTCCTTGGAATTGACATATTCCCCCATGAATGGCATCTCAGTGTCCTTTTTTCTTGTGACAAGATATTGTTCTGGAGTAAGTTGCTTCTTCCATTCCTCATCACTTTTTGAAATTTTTTCTGTCATAGATTTAGTCTCCTTTTATTCCATCACTGGATGTGTGTAGCAGCTACTTCCACCCATTTTCATATAGTATTTCTGATGATATTCTTCAGCTTTGTAAAATGATGAAGCCGATACAATTTCAGTCACAATCTTGTTTTTTAATCGTCCAGATTTCTCAATGGATTCTTTTGAATTTCTTGCAATCTGTTCTTGCTCTGCAGTGTGATAGGCGATCATGGAACGATATTGCGAACCAATGTCAGGCCCTTGTCTGTTCAATGTAGTTGGATTATGAATGGACCAGAATACCTCAAGTAGCTTTTCATATGAAACCTCTGCTTGATCATATTCTACTTGGATAGCTTCAGCATGTCCTGTTTTATCAGAACAGACATCATGATATGTCGGATTTTCTGATCTTCCTCCTGTATAACCTACCATGGTTGATTTGACGCCTTTTATTTGTCTGAAGGCTTCTTCTACGCCCCAGAAACACCCTGCGGCAAAGGTTGCTAATTGGGTATTTTTGCTCATGATATCAATTATCTATCTTGGTATAATTATATTATTCCAGATCGATTCCAAATTGCTATCAATTTCATAGTTGAGTTAGGAATGAAATCAAAATGCTTCCAGGAGTAGATAAATGGTACGCAATAAACAAATTCAACAAAAATCCTGCGATATATCTTAAATGAGTTAGCTTACGCTTTCCTCAAAATATTGAGATAAGATTTTACCGTTGTATAGTGCACTTAGCGCATCAAGGTTGCCCTTTGAGATAAATGCTAATCTTCCGTCAATGTCGCCATACATCAAGTCGTTAGGAGATGAAGAATGGCCCAGGCCTAACGCATGTCCAAACTCATGCCTCGTTATTCCTGCAAGATCCTCATTGGTTAGAGTGTCTGCCTGGTATATCACAATATGAACACTTTCTATCATTTTATTATATTGAGTAAAGGAGGTATAACCGTCATATCCAAGATCATTTTTTGACGTTGTAAGTGTTATCGTTACTTTGATGTGAGCATTATCCGAATCAACTATCTTCAAATTTGTTGGTATGTAATACCTTGTGTAATGCTGTGATTCCTTTAATGCACCTTGCCATCCTTCATAAAATTTCTTTCCATCTTTTGTGAAAGAGTGGATAGACGTTACGGCATTTTTTACAATTTGTATTTTTTCTTCAGGTATAGTAGGATCAACTACTATTGCGATATAGAGTGTCTTATCTGCCTTTACATCTAACGGCAAATTTGTCATTGTAGTGTTGACAAATTTTTGAGCTGTAACAGAAGCAGGCAAGAAACATAACACTAAGAGAAATGCTATAGCAAGAAATGTTTTCCTCAATTATGGGCTTAAGCGTGGATTTGAAAATATGGTTGGGTATGTACCAGGACATGACAAACACTTGCATAAATGGATTAAACATCAAGCGCTGTTTGATTCTCAGTTAAGAGATAGAGTTTCGTCTAGTAAGTTGCCTACTTTTTAAAATATACGCAGAAGATATTCCAGCTACTATTATTACTGCTACTATAATCCACAGTAACAGTGTATTGAAGAGGTTCGCATTAGGTCCCAAGTGATTTACGGGGCAACAGTTGTTTTCAGGGGCTGGATGTTCTTGTGGCTGTCCCTGAGTGTACGCCGTTTCTAATTGTGGTTTTAGCGGATTTGTTTCTGAATTTATCTTCACTATTTCTTGGATGACAATGTGACGGACAAGTCTACCGCCA
>MNFB01000069.1 GCA_001917995.1 Thaumarchaeota archaeon 13_1_40CM_4_38_7
AGTTTTACACCACATTCTGAACAGAACTTTGAACTTGAACCAGTTTCTGTTGTCACACTTCCGTAAAGGCCGCTTATAGTCTTCACCGCACCAGTGGGAACAAAATTGTCATCGTCTACTATAGGAACTGGTGCAAAATCTTTCTCTTCTACAAAAACCACAATTCTAGGCATTTGTTGACCTGGATTTTTAGGATCAGGCACCATGTCTCCAAGCCAAAAAGCAAATCTAAGTAATGTAAGCTCTGGAGTAGAAAAAGTCAAAGTGTGATTTGACATATAATCTTGAGCAGCTGCTTTTCCATTGAATACTTTCATTATCTGCACTACCGTTTATAGCTGTATATTGTTTTTGGAATATATGGTGGACCGGGGGGGATTCGAACCCCCGACATCCGCGTTGCGAACGCGGCGTCACTACCGCTAGACCACCGGCCCTTTTGTTATCAAGAATGGTATCTGCTTTTATTCATTTACTCAAAGAATAATACTGGGACTTCAAACAAAATTCTTGATGACCTATGATGCGGTAATTACAGGTTCACACATTGTACTGCCAAATGGTATAGTTGATAAGAATATTGTAATAGATGACGGTAAGATAGTAGATCTAACAAACGATGTTCCCCAATGTGACACGACGATAAATGGTAATGGGCTAGTTTCCCTTCCAGGTGTAATTGATCCACATGTTCACTATGGTGTGTATTCACCAATCGATAAGGCAGCAGTAACCGAGTCTAGAGTAGCAGCTGTTGGAGGAGTGACTACAATGATACGCATGCTAAGATTACGCGGTTCCTATAAGAAGAATCTCGATTCCCATCTTATGGAAAGTTCACGATCTCACTACACCGATTATTCAATTCATGCTTCTATATTATCTAAAAATCAGATTGATGAGATGGCATTCTGTAAACAAAAAGGAATCACATCGTTCAAAATATACATGAATTTGGGAAATGAAGTTGGACATATCTACATGGACATGCAACCTGACGAAAAATCTCTACAAGAAGAAAGGATAGAAATGAACACAGAAATGATAGAGCAGATAATGACTAATGCAGCAACTCTTGGATGTACAGTTCTAGTACACGCAGAAGATTATCAAATGTGTTCGCGTGGCATAAAAGAAGCAAAAGAGAAAAAGAAAGATGGTCTTGGTGCATGGTCTGAAAGTAGACCAGTAGAGTCAGAGGTCAAATCAATAAAAACTGCTTCCAAGATCGCAAGAAAGGTAGGTTGTGCACTTTACTTTGTACACATAGGATCACAGGGTGCAATTAACACTATATTTTCAGAAAAAAGGAATGGTACCAAAATTTTCATTGAAACATGCCCTCATTATCTGACATTGTCATATGAATCGCAAAAAGGATATCTAGCTAAAGTAATGCCGCCAATACGATCATTAAAAGACATTGAAGCAATTTGGAAGGAGATACAAAGTGGAAATATTGATTCCATCGGTACTGATCATGTAGCAAATCGTTTAGAGCTAAAGTTGGGAGGAGAGACTGTATGGGAGGCTTTAGCTGGTTTTCCTGGTATGAGTACTATGATGCCTATTTTGCTAAGTGAAGGAGTTAACAAAGGGAGAATAAATCTTCAACAGTTGTCGAACTTGACGAGTCTGAACGCAGCAAGAATATTTGGAATGTATCCAAAAAAAGGTATAATCCAAAAGGGTTCGGACGCAGATGTAGTTCTAGTAGATATGAAAAAGGAAAAGGAGGTATCTGCTGAACTTTTTGATGGCTTTTCTGATTACAGCGTTTATGAGGGATGGAAGTTGAGAGGATGGCCAGTAAAGACAATAGTCAGGGGTTCGGTTATTGTTGAAGATTTTAGGGTAATTGGAAAGCCAGGTTATGGCAAATACGTTTCAAGAACCACTTCATCGTAAGATCTCAAATTTGCCGCCTTCTTTTACTTTGTAAATTATGTCAGGCTTTGAGAAGATTCCTACCTCAATAACACCAGCGATTTCTATTATTTTTGTTGCTAGTTCTTTAGGGTTAGATATTTTGCCAAAATCACAATCTAATATTATGTTTCCATTTTCAGTTACAAAAGGATAGCCGCGTTCTAGTAACCTAACATGTGACTTGCCACCATATTTTCTAATTTTAATTGCAGCTGTATTTCTTGCAAATGGGTGTACTTCTACAGGTACACTCAGATCAAGCAGTTTAACAAATTTTTTTTCATCAGCTATTATAACTACTTTCTTTGCAATGCTGATCAGAATTTTTTCTCGCAAAAGTGCCCCTCCACCGCCTTTTATCATATTTCCTTTTGCATCAATCTGGTCAGCACCATCAAAAACTAGATCAACGTGACTAATCTGATCAGGTTCGATTATGGGTATGCCACCCTTTTCAGCCTCCATCTTAATTTGCAAAGATGTCGGTACGGCTTTTATCGCTATTTTTCTTTCTTTCATATATGATGATAGCAGTCTAACTATTGCGGTTGCAGCTCTGCCACTTCCAAGTCCGATGATATAATTGCTCTTTACCATCCCCAATGCTTGAGGAGATAATGCCTTTATGGCATCATCTACTGTCAACTACTCTACCTCTACTTGTTCAAGTTTTGATAGGGCCTTCATTATTTCGCTTTTTATTTTATCTAAATCTTTATCGTCATCATCGAGTTTTTCTTCTTCTGGTATTTTGATTGGTTTGGGGAGCTGAATTTTATTTTCTGATTCTTGTAATGGCTCTGGTTCTTGCGTGATATTTTCCTCTCGTGTGCTTTTCACTAGATTGGCAGGAATAACTGGCGATTCTTTAATAGATGTCTTTGTTTTGACTGCATCTTCTAGGATTTGATTAGCTTCGACTGCAGATGGCTTGATAAATTCTGCGGGAAATTCTGGGATTTTGTTGGTGATCTCAGTTAAGGTACTAAGCTCTACTGATCTATGTCTTTGTTGTGTTGAAATTTCAATTGAAGGCGATATTGTTTGGGTTCGGTCTTTTTGAATCTCCGCTCCTTCTTCTACTTTATCCTTTTGATCTTCTATAGTTTCAATCTTTCTTATCTGTGGTTTTTCTTGTACAGATTCTGAAATGAGTCCTGGCTGTTTTGTTTGTACCAAGGCGTTTAGAACGATCTTTGATGAGATTTCATGTAATCTTTGATCCAGCTGGGAAAGTTTGTTGTCCATCAAAGAAATCAGATTATCGCCAATTGGGCCCAAGTCAGGATATCTGCTTGTAACTTCGAGCTTTTCTATCCTAGCTATTATAGTTCCAAGCTGATGTTGGTATCGAATCAAAAGTTTATCTTTGTGAATTCCTGAAAGACCGGAATCTTTTTGGTGCAGCCTTGCAATTGTTTTTGTTAGTATCTCCTTTTCTGTTCTCAGAGATTGTAATTGATTTTCAAGAGCAAGATTAACGGTTAGAGGTTGCTTGTTATGTTTTAGTTTAGGAATTTTATCTAATGCTACAGCAGTGCATGCGCCAGCAAGAGAACTAAGAACTATCGCAATTTCTTCCATTTAGGTATACCATTTGATCCAGTTGTATTTCCTTATTCTAGGATCTGGATAACCACAGCTAGCACATCTTTTGTGTCTTGCATGAAAAGCATTCTTTCCACATCTTCTACATCTTATGTGAGGATGCTTTTTTGTGTAACCTCCCATTGAGGTAGTGCCTTTTGTCATTATGTTCTCACTTTGGTGGAGGAGATATGATAACTACATTATCTCCTCTTACAACTATGGTTCCAAGACTTTTTGTCTCGCCCTCAGCAGGGATCTCTTCTGAAGAATCAAGTAGCAGGTTCATGTGCTGGTCAAAGCCATGAAGATTACCTCTTATCACTTTGCCGCCTTTGAGCTTGATAAGAACAACCTTGTTTAGGCTCTCATCCAATACTTTTACTGCCATGTCAACTGACATCTAATTCACTTATTACCCACTCTATCGAGGTTATATATTAAAATTTCATTGGTGTAATTTTCGGGTTTTCCCAGTGAGCCAAGTTTGACTCTCTTTAACAATTGCTGTGATTATTTCATCTAGAATCGCTTTTCCATCTTTTACAGTGGCATTTCGGGGATCTCCCCAAACTCCGTTTTTTGTTACAGATAGAAAAGATTTGTTCGCAAGCCTATTTAATCTAGTCAATTCCTTGGCTGACAAGCCATCTGGAACAAGTCCTTTTCTTGCTTTGCTCATCTGAACTCTTTTTGAGATTGCAAGCATTATAGAAGTCTCTACAAATCCTGCATGATCAAACCGCCGTTTCATGAAATGCCAATAAGAACACACAAGGATTCGTGAATTAATACCACGAATCTTGGTAACCCTTTCAGGTATCTGTTTTATGGCCGAGTGGTTTCCATGATGCCCATTTAGGATTATTATGGTAGTAATTCTGTTCTTATAAAGTGAAACACATAGATCAACTAGCATCTTTTGCAAAGTTGAGGATGCTAAACTGAGATTAAAAAACGGCTGGTGTTCAAATGAAACACCATATTCGATTGTAGGAAGAAGAAGAAATCCAGCCTTATCGGAGACCTTCCTGGCTATGTATGAGACTATTTCAGAATCAGTAGAGACAGGCAGATGAGGTCCGTGTTGCTCTATCGAGCCTACCGGTATTAACGCAACTGATTTTGTTCTGGTCTGTTTAAGAATATCCGAGTTGGTAAGTTCCCTTACTATCATCTGGATCTTCTTGTTCTCACATGTACCTTGCCCCAATAAACCTCAAGTCTTCCATCAAGATGCATCTTTGCTGCCTCTAATAGAGTCCTCGCTTCCAACCTTTGCCCTTTTTTCTTTAATGACTCCAAGGTCTCATTTTCATCAATTGCAAAGGCATCTTGAAAGATTATTGGGCCTTGATCTAGATCTTCGGTTACATAGTGTGCAGTACAACCAACAATTTTTGCGCCTCGCTCATAGGCTTGAACATAAGCATATGCACCAGGAAACGCTGGCAATAAAGACGGATGTATATTGATAATTCGATTAGGATACCTCCAAACAAAGTTAGGAGAAAGCACCTTCATGTATCTTGCAAGAACAATCAAATCAACGTCATATTTTTTCATGATGGCAATTATTTTCTCTTCAGCCTTTGACTGATCTTTTTCGTTAACTAATACAAATGGAATCTTGGCCTTCTTTGCTAAAGGAGATAAAGTATTTTCTGTACCCACTAAAACCACAATTTCTCCTTTAAGCTGTTTCTTTGCCCTTGCATATAGTATAGCTTGTAAACAATGGGCTTCCTTAGTTACAAGTACAGCTGTTCTTTTTCTTTTGGAAGCTTCATAATGAATATTAACCTCCATTCTTAGATTCTTTGCCAGTTTTTCAGCTTCTCGGTTGAATTTTTTAATATCCATTTTTTTTGTAAAAGACGCTTCAAGATACATGCCAAAAAGACCTTTGACGACATTCTGGTTTATCTTTTCAATATTTCCACCATTTTGAAAAATGAAATTTGTAAATCCTGCCACTACACCTTCACGGTCGTCTCCTATGATGGTAAGTTCAACAGTTGCTTTATTCATTCTAATTGGTAGATATGCCGTACTTTATTAATGCTTAAATAGCCTTTTGCAATATTATGTATTGTAAGAATGCTAGAACGATTAGATATTGCAGCTCCGTAATGAGTGATTGAATGGGCAAGCGTACTTTTTCAATTCTTAACATAATTGAGGAACAATAATGGATAAACCAAGAAGTTCTCATAAAGGTCATAATAGAGTAAATAGTTATGATCATAATAATCCGGTTAAAATCTGCAAGGTGTGTTCAACCATAGGTGACTGGCATTGTTATGAATGTTCAAATAATTTCTGCGGTACTCATTTCCAAAAACACAAAGAAATGCAACTGTGCATAGTTCATTAGATGCGGGAGGTGGGATTTGAACCCACGAACTCCTAAAAGACAGGGTCCTAAGCCCTGCGCCTTTGGCCAGGCTTGGCAACTCCCGCATGCACCATGACTTTTAAGACAAATTTATCTATTGTTGATGGTAATATGGGAAGATTATTTGGTACAAACGGCATAAGAGGAATATTTGGAAAAACTCTGACTCTAGATTTTGTTTCTGATATCACCTTGTCAATTGCAAGTTTTTTCAAGAAAGGACCAATTCTAGTGGGATATGATGGAAGAGAATCTAGTATCATTATATCAAAAATAGTGTCTTCGGCATTAAGCTCGACAGGGTTAGATTCTGCAGTATGTGGTTTGGTTCCGACTCCATGCTTGCAGTTGGCTACTAAAAAACTTGGATATAACGGTGGAATTATGATAACCGCTTCCCACAATCCGCCAGCATATAACGGTATAAAGGTTACCGCAAAAGACGGAATAGAAATATCAAGAGAAGACGAACTGAAGGTAGAAGAATTTTATTTTAAGAAAAGATGGAAAATTTCAAGGAAATTTGGTATAATGACAAACGAAGCGAACGCTATTCGTGTATATCTAAGGGGAATTAAGACACAGGTAAATACAAAAAAAATCAGATCACAGAGACCGAAGGTAGTATTGGACCTAGGGAATGGTGCTCAAGCTGTAACCGCACCCATACTATGCAACGAACTTGGCTGTCAGTTTGTTGTTATTAATGAGAAAATAGACGGCTCTTTTCCTGGAAGAGGTTCCGAGCCAACCCCTCAGAATTTAGACAAACTAGCATCAACAGTAGTAAGAACAAAGGCAGATTTTGGGATAGCATTTGATGGAGATGGTGACCGAAGTATTTTTTGTGATGAAAAAGGAAATATTCTAACTGGCGATAGGTCCGCCTTACTTTTGTCAAAATATATACTAGATAAACATCCAAAATCTAAAGTAGTAACCTCAGTAAACTCTACATCTGTAACAGAGAAAATTGCGGTCAATACAGGGTCAAAGGTAATAAGAACAAAAGTAGGTAGTGTAGAAGTTTCACGTAAAATGGTTTCAGTTGGTGCTATAATTGGTTTTGAAGAAAATGGTGGTTTTATGTATGGAAAACATAATCAAGTAAGAGATGGCTGTATGGCAATGGCACTAGTATTGGATTTGCTATCGGGCACCAGAAGAACTCTATCAGAGGAAATGGCTAATCTACCTTTATCATATACAACTAAAGGCAAGATAGAATGTTCAAAAGATGATTTCAAAAAAATAATTCATACGCTACAAGATGAACCTTACAAAAAAGACTTTACTGATGGCATCAAAATCTTTCTTGACAAATCAAGTTGGGTCATGGTTAGATTAAGTGGCACAGAGCCAATAGCGCGAATCTACGTAGAATCTAACTCTCAAATTGAATTAGATGATATTTTTTGTAAATACATGTCCAAAATAAAGTCGGCAGCGGGCAGATAACACTTTTAAAACCAATTAAAAGCACACAAGGAATGGAAATGATCCCAATGGGTGATACCTGTGGCTAAGGCTTATTACGTAAAGTTTCAAGTGCCAACTGATCTAGTTAGCCCAATCTATGAAGCAGTGAGGGTTGCTCATCAAAGTGGCAAAGTAAAGAAAGGTACAAACGAAGTTACAAAAGCTATAGAGCGAGGAATAAGCAAACTCGTAATTATTGCTGAAGATGTTGAACCACCAGAGGTAGTTGCTCACCTTCCTATATTGTGCGAGGAGCATAGTATTCCATATGGATTTGTCCCTAGCAGACAAGAATTAGGAAAGGCTTTGGGAATAGATGTTACCGCTGCAGCAGCTGCGATAATAGATTCAGGAGATGCTCAACACATAGTTGATCAGATTGTGGCATCATTATCGCAGATCAAGGGTGGTCAAGCTAGCAAATGAGTACTGAAATCCCCATTCCTGCTGAAGTAATACAAATCGTAGGAAGAACTGGTATTGCAGGTGAAGTTATACAGGTTCGAGTTAAGATTCTTGATGGTAAAGACAAAGGAAGAATTCTTACCAGAAACGTAAAGGGTTCGGTAAGAATGTCTGATATTCTTATGTTACGAGAAACAGAACGTGAAGCAAGAAAAATAAAGTGATTTAGAATTGAGCGTTCTTGTAAAACCTTGTAGCTTTTGTAATAGGCCAGTAGCAAAAGGTTCTGGTACCATGCTTGTGAAAAATGATGGTACAGTATTTTGGTTCTGTTCTTCAAAATGTAAAAAGAACATGCTAGTCCTCAAACGTGATCCAAGAAGACTAAAGTGGACGAACAAATACGTTAAGGGCGGTATTAAGGTCAAAAAGTAAAATGACTGAACAAACACTATTCATAGTAAAACCTGATGGTGTAGACAGAAAGTTAGTGGGAGAAATAATTTCTAGATTTGAAAAGAGAGGCTTTAACATAGTAAAGCTCAGGATGTTCACTTTTACAAAACAAATGGCAGAAGAATTCTATTCTGTTCACAGCTCAAAGCCGTTCTTTGGAGAATTAGTCTCTTTTATTACATCGGGGCAAGTAGTTGCTGCCGTAATAGAGGGTAATAACGCGATTACAACAACAAGGCTAATGATCGGGTCAACCAAGTCCTTTGAGGCAGCACCTGGTACGATAAGAGGTGACATTGGACTTGGGATATCAGATAATATTATACACGCCTCTGATTCTAAAGAAAGTTTTGAAAAAGAGGTAGCTGTGGTATTCAAGTGAAAGTGGTTGCAAATACGACAGCCCATTGTAGCAGTTCTAGGTCACGTAGATTCTGGTAAGACATCACTATTAGACAAGATTCGAGGTACTGGTGTTCAGGCTAGAGAAGCAGGAGGAATCACGCAACACATTGGTGCCAGTTTTCTTCCCACTGAGACATTAAAGAAAGTGTGTGGTCCACTTTTTGCGAAAATGAGTGGAGGAACACAGGAATTTCCAGGTCTACTAGTCATTGATACACCAGGTCATGAAATTTTTACAAATCTGAGAGCAAGAGGAGGGTCTGCAGCAGACATTGCAATTTTAGTTGTAGATGTCAACCGTGGCTTTCAACCACAAACTAATGAAAGTTTGAAAATATTACAGAACAGAAAGGTACCATTTGTAATAGCACTCAACAAAGTTGATATGATCTCAGGATGGAGAAAAACAACATCGCAATTTATTACACAGTCAATTAAGGCGCAAGACCCATTTATACAAACAGCACTTGATGAGCTGCTTTACAATGTAGTTGGCACTCTGTCAATCCTTGGGTTTAATTCTGAAGCATTCTACAGAGTAACAGACTTTACAAAAGAAGTGTCTATTGTTCCGGTTAGCGCCAGAACAGGTGAAGGAATTCCAGAATTATTAGCAGTCCTAGTAGGACTCACACAACAGTATATGCAAAAAAAGTTGGACCAGACAGAAAAGCCAACCAGAGGAATAGTTCTTGAAGTAAAAGAAGAGGTTGGCTTGGGAGTTACTGCTAATATCATCTTAATTGATGGCCATCTTAGAAAAGGAGATTCCATACTAGTTGCTAAGAGAGATTCAGTAATCGTTACTAAACCAAAGGCAATACTTTTACCAAAACCACTAGATGAAATGCGTGATCCTAGGGACAAGTTCAGACCAGTAAACGAAGTTGTCGCTGCCGCTGGAATAAAGATTGCATCACCTGATCTCGAAGGTGTGTTACCTGGAAGCCCAGTATATGCTACTACTGATGAAACCAAAATAGACGAGTTTAGAAAATTAATCGAATCTGAAATGAAATCAGTTTTTATAAAAACTGATACAAAAGGAGTAATTCTAAAATGTGATACCATAGGTTCACTGGAAGCTCTTACTGACATGTTGAAAAGACAGAGTGTCCCTGTATCAATGGCTGATATAGGACCAGTTACACGAAGAGATGTCATAGAAGCGTTGGCAGTTAAGGAACATGACAGGCATCTTGGAGTAGTAATAGCATTTAATGTAAAAATTCTTCAAGACGCCCAAGAGGAAGCGGAAGCAAATCATATCCGGATTTTCCATGATCAAGTAATCTACAGCCTTATGGATAACTATCTTAACTGGGTTCAAGAAGACACTGCCAATGAAGAAAATGCAATTCTTCATGAGTTAACGCCAGTTTGTAAATTTACGTTTTTGAAAGGATATGTATTTAGAAAAAGTAACCCAGCAGTTTTTGGTATTCATGTGGATGTTGGTTCACTACGCCAAAAAGTTGGCATCATGAATGCTAATGGTAAAAGGATCGGAGTGGTACACCAAATTCAGGACAGTGGCAAGTCAATCAATGTGGCAAAAAAAGGTCAAGAAGTTGCCGTATCAATCCAAAATGTGACAATAGGCAGACAAATATCTGAAGAAGAAGTTTTCTATTCTTTACCACCATCGCATGAGGCTAGGCTGTTACTAAAAAGATTTGAGCATAAGTTAAGTCCAGAAGAAGTTGAAGTCTTAAAAGAGATTATAGCCATTCAAAGAAAATTGAATCCGGCTTACGGTTACTAGGCATATTTTTGAGCAAGCATATGAAGACCAGGTTCACCAACTGCTCCCACTGCCTTGTCAACCGGCTTTCCATTCTTAAAGACAACAAATGTCGGAATTGCGTAGACTTCATATCGCTGAGAAATACCTTGCGCATCATCAACATTTACCCGAGCAAATCTTACTGTCTTGTATTTTTTTGCAAGTCTTGTAAATATTGGAAGCATAAATTGACATGGACCACACCAAGTAGCCCAAAAATCTACTATTACCGGAGTTTCGTCACCTATGGCCTTGTCAAAATTAGTATCATTAAGTTCTAGAATTTCTGGCTCCTTGTGAGTGGTCATCTCAGCTAGTTTCTTTTTCATAATTTTCTCCAGTTCTTCGTCTGCCAAACTTAATCAGATATGACCATACGTTATTTAACAATTTAGTCTATAGATCAAGGAGAAATCGCATCATCACTGGTTTATCTTCTTTTATTTCCATAAGGTGATATGTTGGTGCTTTAATCTCTAATTTAAAATGGTGCTTCTCAAAATTAATTTCTTCCCCTTTCATTTTTGCCTTCAGAAAATATTTACCATTTTTTGTAATTTGTACACTAAAACTTTTTGTTGCAAAGCCCTCAGTTATGGTTAGTATAATTATTTCCTCAAGCCAAGTATAAAGCAGCCTATTCAATTCGTCTGCACTAATTTCGATCTTTCTTTCTGTTTTTTCTTCAACTGATTTGATATCTAGAATAGTATCAACCACAGAGATTCCGGCGCTTTCGAAAGCCTCTTCTAATGTAGAACCCGTGACCTCTATGAACGCATCTGTCATGTGCTCTAGGTATCGATATGTCATCGACTTTGCTAAGTCTAGTTTGTACTATTAATTTATGCCAATTGTGATTTTTCGTAATCAGAAAGCCTAAATGCATTAGAAAAAGAATGAGTCTTGAAATTGGACCTACCGCGTGGTATGAGAGACATAGAACCAAAGGAATCTTCCACAATTGAATACATTAGGCAAAAATTCATTGAGACATCAAACCTATTTGGTTTTCAATTCATGGAACCTTCTCCTATAGAACTCGTTTCAGTTATCGAAACAAAGAGTGGTCCATCAATCAGAAACGAAATCTATTATTTTACTGATAAAGGAGATCGTGAGGTTGCTTTACGCTTCGATTTCACTATAGGTATTACTCGTTATGCAGTATCTCAAAAATCGATGAAACTTCCAGCTAAATTCTCTACATTCGGAGGGGTTTGGCGCTACGATGAACCACAAAAGGGCAGATACAGATTCTTTCATCAGTGGGACGTTGAAATATACGGAGAACCTAACATAGAATCAGATGCAGAAATAATAGATTTTACATCTAAATTTTTTACAAATCTAAAGTTAGAAAACATTGTAGTAGATATCTGCGATCGAGAACTTATTGAATCATACATAAAAGACATTTTCAAATCTGATTCAAACATAGTAA
Source organism: Thaumarchaeota archaeon 13_1_40CM_4_38_7 (assembly GCA_001917995.1). Taxonomy (GTDB): domain Archaea; phylum Thermoproteota; class Nitrososphaeria; order Nitrososphaerales; family Nitrosopumilaceae; genus Nitrosotalea. The sequence goes on from MNFB01000069.1 coordinate 11,890, forward strand.
GTGATATCCTACGCGCGGTTGATAAGAGCCAAAAAAAGAGAAAACAAGAAATAATTAAAGAATATCAAGAAAAAGGATATTCGGTTTCTAATTTAGAAAAAGTACTGGAATTTGCTCAAATTAAAGGAACTCCGCAAGAAATAGAAAAAAAAATTGATGTTCATAAATTAACAAATTGGAACAAAGTCTTACAACTATTTGAATCTCTTGAAAATCGTGGTGTACGAGACATTAGAATAAACTTTGGTATAGTGCGAGGTCTTGATTATTACTCTGGAATTGTGTTTGAGGTCTTTGACAGTAGCTCAGATCTGGGCGCACTGGTAGGTGGTGGACGATACGATACTCTGACAAAGGCATTTGGCAGAAGTGATCTTGGAGCCACAGGCGCAGCAGGCGGAGTAGAGCGAATAGCGCACTCGCTAGAACTACAGAAGATAAACATTCATGGAGACGGTTCCCATGTCTGGGTCGTATCTGTCAATGAAGATATGAAAAAAGTTGCAATAAGTATAGCTTCTCAACTCAGACTGAAAGGAATTGCTACCGAGGTGGACCTAACGGGCAAATCATTGAGAAAACAGATGGAGATGGCGTCTAGTTCCAAGCATGTAATCATAGCCGCTCCAAAGGAATATGCAGATAATTTAGTGATAATTCGTAATATGGAAGACGGCTCCGAAAAACAGGTTAAAATTGAATCTGTATTGAGTAATCCAAGATCTAGTCTTCAACTTTAAATGCTTTTGTTAGCATTACAAGTTCTGGACCGTTGGTGAGGGTACCAACAACCAAAGATTTGTTGTTGGCTAGGATGCCTGCAGCAAGAAAAGGTGAGCCACCATTAATTGTTGATGGTTCAAGTTCTACACCAAGTACCTGTGATATTGTCTTGATATCTTCTTCCTCTGTTGCTGGGTGTACTATTCCGCCGTGTGAAGTTGCTACTTCCATTGCGCCTGCTTGATGATATCCGGCAATTCTCTTTCTTATTACTTCAATACCAAGAACATCTTCAACTTTTTTTACATACTCGTTTGGAATAAGAGGAGACATTATTCCGCCCCTATCATTTGCACAAATCAGATTGCCTATTGCTGTATGTTTCGTATCTAGTATGTCCACATTAAGCCCTGTAGTTTTCTTCAAGTGGATTCTTTCTTCCTCTAAACAATTTCGCGGCAAAAGTAAACCATTGTTATTGACTACCATGAGCACGCCTAAAAGTCTGGTATTTGCAACTGATGCAAAGATATAATCAGTCTTTAAAAATTCACATAGGTTCTTGACTTTTGTTAAAGCAAAACCGTTAGGGATAAAGACAAATCTGTCATTACATTTTGCATAAATACCTACATTTGGACTTCGATATACATCGTACTTGAAAATTCCCAACGATACCGACGTGTTTATGAAAAATATGAATTTATCTTGTACACACTTTAAATAAGTAGCAATATTTCTGCAATACTGTGCCAATAGATCCCAACTTTCCAAAAAAACATCAAATAACAGGAAAATTCAAAGATCCACTAAGTGATAATTACTATCTGGTTTGGGGTCCAGGACGTCTGGCAGAAGCTGCGATAGATCCAAAAGTAAAATCTGATTATCAAGCATCTGGTGAGGAGATCAAAGCATTAGGAGTACATGGCACGTTTGTTGCAGTAGATTGGGATTCTTGTATTGCTGATGGCATCTGCTTGCTAAGCTGCCCTGTTAAGGTGTTCGAGTGGTACAAGAATCCAGGTGAGACAGGTAGGAATGACAGGAAAGACTATACGGACAAGGCAAATCCAGTAAAAGAGGCAAACTGTATTTGGTGTATGGCCTGTGTTGAAGTTTGTCCAACAAAAGCCATCAAAGTGGATCAGGCAAATCTTGAAATTCATGAAAAAGAGATCGCCAGGATTAGTTTAAACTAACTTCGTCTAGGTTTAAATAACATACCCTGTGACAAAAAAACATGCCAATAGCAGAAGACTTTCCAAAGGGTTACAAACCTATTGGAAGAATAACGCACGCTGGCGGTGAACAGTTTCACTTTAGATGGGGTCCTGGCAAATTAGCAGAGGCTTCTAAAGACGAAAAATGCAAAGAAGCATTCAAGGCTAGAGGTGAAAAAATAGAACCCGTAGGTGTAAGCGGCACAATGGTAGCAGTAGATTGGGACTCTTGTGTTGCTGATGGTGCATGCATTGAGGCTTGTCCTGTACAAGTCTTTCAGTGGTATAGAACAGAGAAGGATATTCCAGCAAAGAAGGCAGTAGATGTTGATTTTGCAGGGACCGGTAGTTCAGTAAAGGAAGAACGAAAGGACTACACAGACAAGGCTGATCCAGTAAGGGAGCATGATTGTATTTGGTGTATGGCATGCGTTTCAGTTTGTCCTCCACAGGCAATCAAGGTAGATCAGTCTAATCTAGAACACCATGAAAAAGCAGCAGGAACATACAAAAAAATGGAAACTGGTTCTGTTAATCCACACGCACACCACTAAACTTTTTGTTCTTTTTATTTTTCTTAATTATTCAAGCATATTGTATTTTAACCTCTTACATAGCTCGGAAAATGCCCATTTTAAACAAATTTTAACGAGTCTTTCCGAACAAAATTCGCAGAGGTCGCCTAGCCCGGCATGGCGTGGGCCTTGAGAGCCTATGTGCGCAAGCACGCGGGGGTTCAAATCCCTCTCTCTGCGCTATTACTTACCTATGTGTCCAAGTTCTGCAAGTAAAGCTGAAAGTTGAATCTCTGGATTGGCTCCTATTATGAGACGGTAATCATACTTTGCTATGGATTCCAAAATCTCAGATAGATGGGTAGTTTTCAACTTGTAACACTCTTCGTTTAGATACTTTAGGAAATCTGACTCTGACATTCCATAGACCTTGATAAGCTCTATCATCTTGTTTCGTGCCTCTGATATCTTTCCAGCAAGAGAAAGTTTTAGGATCTCGGCCACATCATTTGTTCTGGCAAGTCCAGCTGAAGTCTTAACATTGTCTTCATTTACTATTCCTATACTTGCCGTAGCCTGCAATATGTTGATAGAGTGCCGCATATCTCCTTCTGAATAAGTGTAGATCGTCTTCAAACCATCTTTACCGTATCTAATTTTTTCCTTTTTGCAGATTTCTTCCAAGTAGCCAACAATATCATCTTCAGCTATCCTTGTGAACTTGAAGACTGCACATCTGCTTTGAAGTGGTTCTATTATTTTTGATATGTTATTTGCAATCATAATAAACCTGCAATGTCTTGCAGTATCCTCTATAATTCTTCTAAGAGCTGTTTGAGCATCAGAAGTCATTTCATCTGCTTCATCCAAAATAACAAGTTTAAAAGGAATCTTGGTATCAAGACCTGAAAATCTGGCAAATTTCTTAACCCTATCCCTTACCATGTTTATACCACGTTCATCTGACGCGTTTAGCTCAAGAGTATATTCACGCCATGAATCGCCAAGAATTTCTTTTGCAAGACATAATGCAGTAGTAGTTTTGCCCACTCCAGCTGAACCAGAAAATAGAAGATGCGGCATTTCTGATGTGTTTTTTAGAAGAGATTTTAGACTGCCTACTATTTCCTTTTGGTTTACTATGGCAGAAAGTTTAGCTGGCCTGTACTTTTCTACCCACATGGTAGATTCAGTCATACGCTCCTACCTATCTCCCCTACTAATAAAATTAAGTCTAATACATAGGATGTGAAGACCCCGCAAAATATTTTTAGTCTTGACTCAGGCTTAAATGTCTTCACTTAGTAAGCAATAAACCCAAGATCAAATGATCTCACTAAATGCTAAAAAGAATTGATCGATCGATCCCATTAGTGACCTGAAGGAGGATCCTGCACAGTGGATATTTCAGAACTTGCACAGATCCATAGTATTGGATATTATCTACAGGATGTTAAGGTCAGTTTCAGCTATGATCTTAAAGTAGATGCACCTGAGGTTTCAATCGAAGCAAAACATGGCGAAATCTTGAGTATACCTAGATGGGTGGCAAATGTACTGTCATCAGAAAAACTTGTTGACGTACAAGATACAGATATGATAGTGGCTCTAAAACAAGCTGTCGTTAAAGAAAACGTTCAAGGAGACTTTGATCTTTCAACGTTAGAATCTGATTTTTACATAAAAATAGGGGCATATGTACGCAGACTTCCTCAACAGGATCGTGATAAAGTCGAAAGTATGCTAAATTCACTAATTCGGAAAAGACAAGGAAAGATAGTTAGGTTAGCTGATTCATCTAAAATGACATCAGAATTAGCAAAGAAGTTAACTATTGAAGAAAGAGTGTTGTTTGATAATATTCGTTACAAGAGCGGGGAATTTAAGAATCAGATTATCGGTGAAAAGAAATGACAGCGCAATCCGAATCTATATCGCAAAGCAAACTACAAGATCATGTAAAAGAATTCCTAAGTCAATTTAAAGACAAAGAAGGCTCGTACAAATATGTAGAAGAAATCGACCAAATGATGGCAAAGAAGATTCAGTATGTCGTTGTTGATTATAATGATCTAGTTTCACATCCAGAAATTGAATCTGTATTTAATACTGATCCTGACGAAATACTACATGCTTTCAGCGAAGCAATAAAAGATATTTTAAAAGAAAGATTCCCATCATACGCTGAAAAAATTCGTCATGATATTAGAGTTAGAATTTCAAACTATCCAATACAACGAAGTCTAAGAGAGATAAATGCAGAAATAATAGGAAAAATGGTGAGCGTTTCAGGTATGGTTGTGAGATCTTCAGAGATAAAGCCTCTTGCAAAAGAGCTTGTATACATATGTCCAGATGGACACGTGACAACAAGATTTCAGGAGAAGGGATTAGAATTCAAAGAACCCTTAAAATGTGATGACGGAAGATGTACGCACAGAGATCTTGAGCTTAATCCAGAACGAAGTAGGTTCATAGACTTTCAGATGGTAAGGCTGCAAGAATTACCGGAAGACTTGCCACCCGGTCAACTGCCGCACTACTTGGACGTCACAGTATTACAGGATTTGGTTGATAATGCAAGACCTGGAGATCGGGTGATACTCACAGGAATTGTCAGAATTGAACAGGAACACATTCCTTCAATGCGAGGAAAAAGCGGGATCTATAGATTGCGAATTCAAGGAAATAATATCGAGTTCCTCGGAGGTCGCGGAAATAAAACATCGCGTAGTACTGAAAGAGAAGAGATCTCATCCGACGAGGAAAAAATAATCAAATCACTTGCAAAAAACCCAGACATTTATGACAGGCTAGTTTCTTCATTTGCTCCACATATACACGGTCATGATATCATCAAAGAATCCATTTTATTATTGATCGTGGGCTCAACCCAAAAAGTTCTTTCAGATGGATCTAAGATTCGTGGTGACATCAATGTCTTTCTTGTAGGTGATCCCGGTACCGCTAAGAGTGAAATGCTAAAGTTTTGTGCAAGGATTGCTCCAAGAGGACTTTATACGTCCGGAAGAGGTTCTACCGCTGCAGGACTAACAGCAGCAGTTGTCCGAGACAAGATTGGTATAATGATGCTTGAAGCTGGCGCTGTTGTTCTTGGAGATCAAGGACTTGTATGTATTGACGAATTTGATAAAATGAAGCCAGAAGATAGAAGCGCTCTGCACGAAGTTATGGAACAGCAATCAGTAAGTATTGCAAAGGGAGGAATTGTTGCTACATTAAATGCTAGAACCTCTATTTTGGCTGCAGCAAATCCAATGTTCGGAAAATACGATCCATTTAAAAACATCACAGAAAATGTTAATCTTCCTATTCCGCTTCTTACTCGTTTTGATCTCATCTTTGTTGTAAGGGATATTCCCTCTAAAGAAAGAGATAACAGAATAGCGCGTCACATTCTCACCCTTCATAGAACATCTGTAACTGACACTAAATCACTTATCGATGTTGATATTTTGACAAAGTATTTGTCATATGCTAAGAGATCTGAACCAAATCTTACTGCAGAGGCAGAAGAAAAGATTCTAGAATACTATATGAAAATGAGAAATGTAGAATCAGAAGGCATGATTACAGTAACACCAAGACAATTGGAAGGACTAGTCAGATTAGCAACCGCTAGAGCCAGACTTTTAATGAAAACACAAGTTGATGCAGAAGATGCGGAACGAGCAATCTTCCTTATACAGAGTATGCTAGAAGATGCAGGAGTGGATGTTAATACTGGAAAAGTTGACCTAGGCGTTCTTCAAGGAAGACCTCATAGCGAAGTCTCAAAAATGCAGCTATTCATGGATGTGATGAAATCTCTTGAAGGAGATGAAAAGAGGCCAGTTGAAGAAAAGACCTTTGTCAAAGAACTGGTCAAGACAGGTAAATTTACCGAAGAAGAAGCCAGAAAATACATAAAGAAATTGCAGCGAGAGTCAGCTATTTATGAATCAAAACCTGGTCATTATAACCGGGTATGAGAATAGAAGAGCTAGATATTCCCCTTCCTGCAATCGAATTTCTTCATAATAACGACTTTGTAGCGCTTTATCCTCCACAAGAAAAGAGTGTAAAGGCAGGTTTACTGGAAGGAGACAGTCTGCTTGTTGCTACTCCCACTGCAAGTGGAAAGACATTGATTGCCATGCTTGCAATCATAAAACATCTGTCTATCAAAAAAGGCAAGATTGTATATCTTAGTCCGCTTAAGGCTCTAGCATCCGAAAAATTTTTTGAGTTTAAAAAATTGGAATCCATAGATTTTGAGCGAAAAATAAAAGCCCAAATATCCACCGGTGATTATGACCAGACTGACAAAAATGTCGGCCAAAATGATATCCTTGTATTTACTAACGAAAAAATGGACTCGATAATAAGACAAGGCATAGAATGGATAAATGAGATAAGTCTTGTCATAGCAGACGAGGTTCATCTATTAGGAGATGATGATAGAGGTCCAACACTTGAAATTGTTTTAACAAAACTAAAATCACTGCCACAAAAGCCACAGATTCTTGCATTAAGCGCCACCGTCACTAATGCTGACGAGATTTCTGATTGGCTAGGATGTAAACTAGTTCAAAATGACTGGAGGCCAGTGCCGCTGTGGGAAGGAGTATACGATCATGGTATAGTTACCATGCAGGACAGAAAGAACTTTGAAGTAGAGGCAAGCGTTAGAGGCGCACCGGTTGATTTGGGATTAGATTCATTAAAAGATGGCGGACAGGCCATTTTGTTTGCAGAAACAAGGATGCGTTCTGTTTCCTTGGCAACAAAAGCATCGGACGCAGTATCAAGGAGACTAAATGATGAAGAAAAGGAAGTCTTGGAACAAATCTCACAAAAAATCCTTGATGAAAATGAGCATACTGAACTTATCAAAAATCTTGCAACCTTAGTGAAAAAAGGGGTTGCATTTCATCATGCTGGTCTTAATCAAAACTGTAGAAACATAATAGAATCTGAATTCCGAAGTCGAAGAATAAAGTTGCTTGCGTCTACTCCAACTTTAGCTGCAGGAGTAAATCTTCCTGCACGAAGAGTAGTAATTGCTAATGTTAACAGATATGACGGAAAATTTGGTGCAAACAAACCTATTAGCATACTTGAATACAAGCAGCTGTCTGGTCGTGCAGGTAGGCCACAGTACGATAAATATGGTGAAGCCATAATTGTCGGTAGCTCTAATGGCGACGAACTTTTTGATTATTACATTAATGGAACTCCAGAACCAATTTCCTCAAAACTTACGGGTGATAAAGCACTACGAATTCATGTGTTAAGTTTCATATCTACTAATCCTGGTATAAAAAGTGAGGAAATAACAGACTTCTTTTCAAAAACTCTTTCTGGCTTTCAGGAAAGAAAGAGCACTATACAATTCAAAATTAAAATCACACTAAGCTACCTTGAATCTGAAGAACTTGTAAAACAGAAAGGAAATAGATTTATCGCCACTGAATTTGGAAAAAAGACTTCAATGTTGTATATAGATCCATTTACATCGGTCTTATTTAGAAAATCGTTACAAAAAATCTCAAAAAGGAAAAGACATACCCTTGGCTTACTACATTTGCTCACAAGTTCTGAGGATTTTTTCCCAAAGTTTTCTCTGCGAAACAAGGATTATGAGCTAATTGGGAATCTTCTTGAAAATTATGTTGATGAACAAATAGAAAATATTTCAGAATACGATTGCAATAGAAGCTTACTTGCAATGTATGCTTGGATTAATGAATCAAGTGAAGTCTTTTTGTCTGATAATTTGAGCATAGAATCAGGAGATATGCATAGGATGGTAGAAACCTCTGACTGGCTTATACATGCCTTTTATGATCTTGCTAAACTTGAAAAACTAAACGATATTCTAGATGAGATTGATGTCTTGCGAAAAAGAATTACCTACGGAATAAAAGAAGAGCTTGTAGATCTGGTCAAAGTGAGAGGTATAGGAAGAGTTAGAGCTAGGATTCTCTTTAAGAATGGCATCAAAACTCTTGATGAACTAGCGGCCATCCACGTTGAAAAGCTTGCAAAAATAGACAAGATTGGCCCCGTTATTGCAGAAAACATAAAGACACAACTAAAAAAGATAAGATGATGCTAGACAAGACAATTGTTGGTATAATAATTTCGGCTATAGCATTTGTTACTGTTTATGCCCTAACACCTCTTCTTATCAAATCACTTACAAAGAGAAACCTAGTAGTAAAGGATTATAACAGAGTGGGAGGAGCAATGCTTCCAAGACCAGGTGGTCCTTCCATTCTTGCTGGAATTCTGGCTTCGGAACTAACTCTTTACGCTTTCTTTCCATCCGTTGAGATTTTAGCAATAATGATCACAACATCTATTGCGTTTCTAGTAGGACTAGCAGATGATAGAAAGGTATTGGGAGGATGGTTCAAACCTTTAGCCTTGGCCGGCTGTGCTATTCCAATCATTTTATTAGGTGCATATGTTCCTCACCTAGGGTTTCCTTTATTTGGATCCGTAAATATTCCAGAACTTTATCTTGTTTTGATAATTTTCATTATCCCAATCACAGGTAATACAATAAACTCAATTGATGTTCTAAATGGCGTTGCAAGTGGATTTATGACAATTGCAAGCTTTGCGTTAACAATATCACTATTCATTGTACACAATTATGATATAGCATTGGCAAGTTTGCCTCTGGGGTTTGTTTCATTAGCTTTTTATAAATATCACAAATTTCCAAGTAAGATATTTCCTGGTGACTCGGGGGCTTTAACTCTTGGCTCAATGTATGGAGTAATAACAGTGGTAGGTCATGTTGAAATTATAGCAGCCATTGCCTTGCTACCAGCTGTGATAAACTCTTTTCTTTTTCTTTCAAGTGTAAAACGAGTAATCGAACACCGACAGATAAAGGCAAATCCTGTAGTTCACACTGAAGATTTCAAACTTATGGCTAGTACTGAGAAAGAGGCTCCGATAACACTGGTTAGGCTAATTTTAGCACATGGCCCCATGACTGAGAAGGAGATTGGTTTTACAATCTTTAGATTGGCATTATTTTCAGCTGCGCTGGCAATTATTACATCATTTATGATGGGAATTAAAATATGAACGGCATACCTCTTTTTACATATATTTTCATAATGTGGATACTCCTTATCGTAGGTGGAGGTTTGCTTGTTACAATAATTGCACCCATTTCCATTACTGGTTTCGGTACAATTAATCACCTATTAGATTCTAGTATTAAGGCACTTATTGCTATTTTGCTTGTAGTAGTTTGGATTTTCATTATGTCAAAGATAAAAAATTGGATTTTCCAAAAACAAATCAGTCATTAACTATTTTCCCATTTCTTTTTTTTCGCGTCGTATTCTTCTCTAGAATACTTGACTTTAGCAGGAACTCCTACTACTACACAATCAGGGGGAACATCTTTTGTGACCACTGCTCCCATAGCAACAACACTATTTTTACCAATCTTTACTCCTGCTTTGATTACAGCTCTAGAGCCTATGACGACACCATCTTCGATTGTCACACCTATCATTTTCTTGCTGGCAGGATACGGATCATTTGTTAACGAGGCAGCAGGACCAATGAAGACATTTTTTCCGATTCTTGAAAGAGGAGGAATGTATACCATTCCCTCAATCATTGTATTGTCTCCTATTTTCACGTTGTAATCCACATGTGCAAGTGAACCAATTTTGACGTTATCTCCAATCTCTGTATTGTCTCCCACGTAAGCAAAATGCCATATTCGTACATTTTTTCCCAATTTTGCCTTGTCAGAAACAAAATTTGTTACCATATTACGTCACAAATGCCATGGCAATCCTTCATTAACAATCTTCGAAGGAAGATCATCCTTGTACTTCTTCAAGAATTCGATGTGTTGATTTTTGTCCCTTAGTTCATCAGGCAACATATCTGGGATTTCGTCTATTATTGGATAAAATCTTGAACATTTCGTACAAAATATGATACCTTCAGAGACAACTTCCCCTTTTGAGACAAGCTCAAAAAGCTCAAGTGGGAAGTGTTTGTCTATTGGGCAAGCAAGAATTTCTATCATTTTCTTGTTCATTTTAGTTCCAGATAAATTGGAGTTCCTTTGTGACTAGATAAAAGTGCCGCCTCAGCTATCTTGGTGGCATCTACTGCATGTTCTGGCTTGACTCTTATGGTTTCTTTTCCTTCTGCAGCAGCTATGAAATTTTTTATTTCTAGCAAAAGCGGTTCTTCTACCTCTTTACGTGGAACCTCAGAACCAGCATCGGTCTCGATCTTTACCTCCTGCGTGATAAAATCAGAAGAAATTATTGCGTCACTACATACGGCATTGAACTTTCTTACTCGTATTGGGGTAATCCAGTTAGATGATATTATAGCTACTTTGTTTTCTTTGAATCCTAACATTATTGTAGCAAAATCTTCGTGTTCATGTCTAATTTTACCCGACCTAGCAAATACTACCTCTGGTATGTCATCAAACAACCACAAGGCAGTATCAATATCATGGACTGACGTATCATAAATTATACCAACATCCTTGATGTGAGGTGGCATTCTATTCTCCCGATGAAATTCTAGCATTATCAATTCGCCATACTTCTTAGTCTTGACATATTCCTTTACAAGCGAAACAGCGGGGTTGAATCGTTCAATATAACCACATGTTAAAACTACTTTATTTTTTCTTGCTAGTTCTAGTAATTCCTCTCCCTCATACGAAATGTACGTCATTGGTTTTTCAACAAAGACATTCTTTTTTTGTTGCAAGAGTGTTTTTGCTATACCAAAATGGGTTGAGGTGGGTGTGCAGACGAACGCCGCATCAAATTTCTCTGAATTCAACAGAGAATCTATACTTGTATAATAATTGACAGAATATTTTGTACCGTATTCTTCAGCTCTTGAGGGATTTGCATCGCAAACTGCAGACAAAACACCAAGATGAGAAAGAATTCGTGTGTGATTTTTGCCAAATCCACCAGTACCTATTTGGACTATTTTCATCTTAATACACCGATGTTATCCAGTCAGAATACTTTTTGTTTCTTCCTATTGTTGTGTCTGAGTAAATGCCTTGAATTTTTCTAGTGATTTTTCCTACCTTGCCATTTCCTACCTTCTTTCCATCTACAGATATGATGGGAGTGATCTCTGCCGCTGTTCCTGTAAGGAAGACCTCATCTGCAAAATAAATTTCAGTTCTAGGGATCTCACGCTCAACTATATCATAACCTAGATCCTTAGCTATTCTTATTGCTGAATCTCTTGTTATTCCTTCCAAAGCTGAAGAACTAGATGGAGGAGTTAGCAGTTTCTCGTTTCTTACTATGAAGATATTCTCTCCAGGCGCTTCGCTTATGTTTCCAAGTTGGTCCAATAATATGGCTTCATCAT
>MNFB01000009.1 GCA_001917995.1 Thaumarchaeota archaeon 13_1_40CM_4_38_7
AGAACAATTTCAAGATGATGGAGACAGCACTCAAACATTGCCTAAGACTGAAAATAAAGTAATTCCACAAAATGATACTTTTGAAATTCCCATAAATACACTCCTACGTTATTCTAAAGATACTAAGACATTTTCAGTCGAACCACTAAGTTATCCTTGGGATTTACTAAACACTATAACGAAAGTTTTACAAGAGGAAGTAACGAAGAGCATAATTTCTAAAAATGCGATAATTGCTAAATCGAGTATAATTGATGGTCCATGTATAATTGAAGACAACGTAAAAATTGATGATTTTTGTAAGATAAAAGGTCCAGTCTACCTAGGCAAAGATAGTTTCATTGGCATGGGCTCTTTAGTTAGAAATTCTATGTTAAATAACGAAACACGAATTGGTTTTAATTGTGAAATATCCAAGACCTATTTTGGCGGCAATGACCAAATAGCACATCACAATGTCATACTTGATAGTGTAATTGGCAAAAACGTATGGTTCGGGGGATATTCAGGGACTGCCAATGTGTTGCTTACTAGAAAAAATATAAAATATATGATAAATGATGAGCTTATCGATACCGGAACTGATCATTTTGGTTCAGTGGTGGGAGACAATTGTGCAATAGGTGCTGCTGTAATAATTCTTCCAGGAAGACAGGTTCCAGCTAACACGCAAATTCAGGCGGGAACAATTTTGGGTAAAAATAATTAACTTTGAGGTAAAATTTCAAATTTGGAGTTTTGTTTATGATAAGATATTAAGGAGCTGTCATCCAGTAAATCAATAAAACTGGAGATAGTGAAGAATAAATGAAAAACAAAAAGAAAAGTCAAACAGCAATAGTGTTCGGTGCTCATCCAGATGATATTGAGATAGGAATGGGTGGAACGGTCGCTAAACTTGGGAAATTAGGTTATGATGTGAAATTGGTGATAGCTGCTACACCTGATCATCCAAAAGGCATGCGGGAAGTAAGAAAAACTGAATCAAGAAAGGCCGCAAAAATCATGGGTTGCGATCCTCCTGAGTTTCTTGATCTAAAGTGCACCGAATTTCTTTTTAATAGAACTCTAGTGGGTCGACTAGATAAAATAATTGCAAAACATAAACCCGAAGTAGTTTTTACTCAGTGGGTTGGGGATTCGCATCAGGATCATCAAATAATGACTAGATGTGTATTAGCAGCATCACGTAAAATAACCAATGTGCTCATGTACGAAACCACAATCCCAAGTTTAGTTACTGATGTACCTTTTGGACCTAGGCTTTATGTTGACATAACTTCCACTATTGAGACAAAGAAAAAGGCAGTATTGTGTCATCAAACTCAGGCAAAGATCTATGGTTCTCTCTGGATTAAAGCCATAGTTGCAAGAAGTGCATTCAGGGGTTTCCAAATACGTGCACCACACGCAGAGGTCTTCGAAGTAACAAAAATCACTAAATGGTAAATGTATTGTAAAATTTCCTCACTAGATATCAAGAAAAAATTTTAGTTGGTCATAATGTCATGCTTACTTGCATATTCTAATATTTCAAATTCACTGAAAAAACCTGCTATATATGCAATAAAACGTTTCTTGATTATGTTCGAATTAGATTCCCCAAGTAAAATTCTGTCTCTGTAATCTAAGCGATTCATCTCTCTTTTGTAAAACTTGCACATGTGGTGTAACTGTTCAAGGGTGAATTTATCAAGCAATTTCTTGTTGGACTCATGTTTTTGCATAGGTGAAATAGCCTTGCCGATCTTATGACGTTTTTGTGCGTGAAAAAGGAGTTAAAAAGTCTTTTTAAAAGGCGCTCTTTGCCCATGAGGGTAAAGGATCGTTCAGGCCATGAGGATGAGTCTGAGTTCCTATTGCACGGGCAAAGGAGATTCGCCATCAGGAGATTATCAATATGATTAATTAACAGTACGAAGAACTTATGAACAAAATTTTTATCATATTAGCGCACAAAAAATAACTTCTATTTTTCCAGTTTCGCTGTTTTTTCTGGCAATCTGAAAACTTATTCTGTGACCTTTTTCTAGTAATTCTATGAAAGGAATGAGCTACAAAAAGTTCCGAGAGTCAAAGACCGAATACTATGCCACAAATGAAGGAAGAATGACTAGAGCCGAGATAATAAAGAAACTCGAATCGTTTCTAAAACAAAAACAGGGTGAGGGCCAAGATTTCTTTGACAGATACCAAGTAAGGGAAGAAAAGTAGCCTATCTCCTTGTAGCAATCTTGTCATGAATTTGGGCAAGAATCAGTTCTGCTTTTTCTTTATTCTCAAACGTTTCTATCTTGTCATCCATTATTGCATCGATTTCATAGCTTTTATCGACTAGCACATTTGCTACGTGATCATCTAGGGTTCCATTTCCTATGAGATAGTAAGCAAAGACAGTATTTTTCTGGCCTATTCTATGTAGTCTATCTTCACCCTGTCTGTGAATCGCAGGACTCCAGTCAAGCTCAGCAAATATGACATATCTTGCTCTGCTCAAGTTAATTCCAACGTTTCCAGCTCTGAGTCCTGCAACCATTAATTTGGTCTCGCCATTTTGAAATCTGTCAATGTTTTGTTGTCTGTCTTTATCGGTTTGCCCTCCTATTATGGAAGAAGGAGAATATTCTGCAAGACTCCTATGTAGTAATTCATGGATTGCTTTATGATGGCAGAAAACTACAACACTTTCTTCTATCTCCATGATATTTTTTACAAATTCAATTACATGAGGGGCTTTGGCAAAGCCGGCTGCCTGTCTCTCACTTTGTATTGCTCTTTTATATGATGAAAATTTATCAAATGCTGTAGTTGCAATTTTTTGCTCTTCTTCAAGCTTCTTCCAAATCTTGTCAAGTTCACCGTAATAGTAGTTGATATCAGAGTCAATGAATTCTTTGTATCTGACTTTTTCCTTTAACTCCTTTAGAACATCTGATTTCTTGCGTCTTAACATTACATGTTTGCGTAGCTCTTCACCCAAGCTTGCCCGTTTGTTTTCTAATACAACTGCTTTTCCTTTTTCATTAACATAACAAAAGTATTGGCAAAACTCGTCAAATGTTCCAAGAAGACCAGGTCGTAATATGTCTACGATGGGCCAGATCTCAGAGCCTCTATTGTAAATCGGAGTCCCGGAAAGTCCGATTCTGTATTTTATAGACTCTAATGTCGCAAGTTTTTTTACCGCTTCGTATTTTTTGGTTGATTTTGATCGTAGATGCTGAACTTCATCGCATACAATTGTTCTAATGTTTAATTTTGAAAGATCATCAAGTCTTTTGTGCAATAAATCATAGTTTATTATATAGAAATCATATTTCCCCAAGTCTTGACATCTACCTGTTCTGATAAGAACAGATGATGGATACCAATCTTCAACAATCCTACCGTTACGACTCTTTTTTTTCAAGAATTTTTCAATTTCGCGCTGCCAATTGTTAAGGGTAACAAGCGGCGCAACAATAAGAGCTGGAAAGGTTCGTTTCTCAGACGCAAGATATGCTAGTGTCTGTACGGTCTTTCCAAGACCCATCTCGTCTGCCAAAAGAGCGTTACCATATGATTTTATCAGAAAATCAAGTCCCTCTCTCTGAAAATCCATAAGGGTTCCGCGAAATTGCTTTCCTGGATTTGCTCTGCGTAACTTTTCTATTCTAGTCCATTTTTTCTTTGGAATTACAACATGTCTGATTTTTCTATGCCAAATCGATTTTGATTTTATTTCAAGAGGATACCTGTCAAGAATCCACTTTATCTTCTGAACATTTTGTTCGGTATCAGGTACTATTGCCTCATCGGGGCCATCTCCATACCATGCTTGTGGGATTACACGGGCAACCATGCCTATGGCACGAGAACCGGTTAGTTTCCAAGTCCAGTTTTTTGAGTATGTGTCAAGTACATATTCAAGAGTGCCAAAGTTTTTCATGGTCAGCTAATTCTTCGATATATAGTAAAATCGATTTATGAATCTTTAATTTTTGACTATAACTTCAAGTTATTTGCTTTTTATTCCAAATTTGAAATAATTTTGCTTGCAAAGACTGGATTTCACAAAATAACTAGTAAAGAAATCAAAGAATGTGCCAAGACTTGATTATACTGTTGTACTAAATCACGGTTCATCTGATGTCAGTACTATGAGCTGACCACGCATTGTAGGTTGGTGAAAAGTACACTCGTATGGAAAGACGCCTATCTTGGTTGCGTTAAAACTAACTGTTTCATTCTCTCCTGGTTTTACCACTACATTGGCATCATATGGCTTGTCATAAATTGTAAATGAATGAGTATCGCCTCCAGCTGGTTCTGTATTGAAAAAGTGAATTATTACATTATCGCCTTTGTTTACTGTAATGGTTGATTGACTAAATACGTCGTGAGACATTCCCATTTTTGTCTCGTTAAATTCAGGAATGGCACTTGAAAACAACCAAAATTCCTTTTTCTGAGGATGAATGGAGTAAGTTTCTTCTTGATTTTGTTTGGAAGGAAGTATCATTACAAGTGAAGAAATTGCCGCAACTATGATTGCAGCACAAACAATTATCATGAGTTTGACGCTTTTTTCCACACAAGTGATCTTTTTATGCAAAATAAAAGTATGAATTAACTTTGTTCTCTCATACAGTGCTATCTTAGGTGAACCTTTTCTTTAGTCTCTTAAATTTACGCATTCCAAATGATTTCATTCTCCAACGTTTCGTATATCGATAGGCAAAAAAGGCTGAGGCTATTGTCGATATGACTATAGTTGGCAGCATCCATGACAAATTGGCCTGATGATCAGGAAATATGCTAAAGACTGTGGCAAGAGTATTTGGGACCAGTACTGCGGTACCAGCCACTGTAAACCATACCACGAGGATGGTAAGTTTGTTTGATACTTGTGTTTGTATTACATTGATGCTGGTGGCAATCATTTGCATTAGATTTTCTGCCATCTGTATTTGTCTGTCAAGCCTGCTTAGGATGACCTCAAACTTGGCAAGTACTGCATCATCGTCTGACACCATGTCAGCATCACCATATTTCAGATTGTGTACTGTATCATAAGTAGCCCACACCGCATTAAGAAACATAAGTAGAGAGGTCTTCATGTTGGAAAGCTCAACTGACAAGTCTCTTTCTATCTGTCTTGAACCAGCCAAATCAAGTTCCAATTGTTCAGTTCTATCAACAATCAGACGCAAAATCGAAAAATTAGCCTCGCTTATCTCGTCAATTATTCTTGCTAAAAGCAACGTTTGTCGGCTTGCCCAACCTTCTGGATCCTTTGGAAGTTTTCTCAGAAGAGTACTGGAATAATTATAAAGCCTGGTTATCTTTCCGCCGTAATCATCATGGATTGTTACTATTAGATCCTTTTTCATGAAGATCAAAAGAGGCGAAGTTTGAGTTTTATTGTTTGCTGTTACAACAAATGGAATCATGATGCCCAAAGTATCTCCCCTGTCCTCATAACTTGATATGTATCCTGACAACAAAATATCTGGGTCCATCATTATGCCTAGGTTTTCTAGTATCTTTGGCGTTTCTACAAGTATATTGTCAACAACACACTCTATCCAAGTTAGATTGCCAACCGATATCGTCTTGGCTGCTTCATCAAGCTGTACACTTGGTTTCTTGAATGGAGTACCTTCTGACTGTAAACCAGCTACACTTACTGCCTTGATCATACCATGAAGCGAAATTCCACTTATATACACGTATTTGTGAATTTTACCAACTCTGGAAATACTGCTTGAAATCTTGAGAGACGATAATTTAGTTTTGATACCAGCCAATAAGAAATATATCGGTTCTAACGAGGTATGACAATGAAAGTCCTAGTCGATGAGATGTATGACGGAATAGATATCAAGCTAAAAGAGTTTGGATATGAAGCCTATAGCGTAAAGAAGCTAATTGTTGAAGGAAAAAAGCTCACAAGTGATTATTCAGTAATCAAGTATGCCGAGGAAAATGAGATGGTAATGGTAACTGAAGATACAGAGGTTGGTAAAGCATGCAAAGAAAACAACATACCATGTGTACTACTTGATAATGAAACCATTTTCAAGATAATCTTAGAAGAATTAAGTCAATACAAGAATCGCTAGGTTTGCTCTGGGGTTGCTCCTTTAGATGAACGTCTTTTCACAAATATTATAATTGCAATTATGACACCAACTATTACTACCACATCAATATAGCTAGAATATTGTCTGATGCTTGTCCATTCTTCACCAAGCTTTATTCCTACGTATGTCAGCATTGTATTCCAAATGAGGGAGCCTGCAAAGGTGTATACAATGAACTTTTTCAGATTCATGTTTGCAACACCCGCTGGTAAAGATATGTAAGTGCGCACTGCAGGAAGAAGTCGGCTTATGAAAGTAGCCCTGTCCCCATACTTTCTAAAATAATTTTCAGTTAATTCAAGGTGTGATTTCCTTAGCAGAACATACTTGCCATACCTTAGAATGAAATTTCTACCAAGTCGAGAGCCTATAAAAAAAGCTATTAGAGAACCAACTAGATTCCCAATCGAACCTGTTAACACAACATAGACTGCATTTAGCTTGCCAGCAGACACAAGATAGCCAGAAAAAGGCATGATTACTTCGCTTGGGATTGGAATCAACGCACTTTCAGCAACCATGAGTAGAAAAATTCCACCGTATCCAGAATTTGATATGGTTTGAATTATAAAATTCGTTAAGCTATTAATAATTTCAAGAGTAACCACGTGCGCACACTACATCTTTTTTGGTAATAAACTCTCTGCATTTGACAGTATTACCACATCCCACCTGTGGTAAAGCCCTGCTCATCGAATTTCCGCTGGGAGGCATGCTTGTGAGCTTTTTTCATATGTCTCTCAAGTCTAGCCGGATCGTTTAGTTCAATACCACATTCCTTACACTTTGTCTCAGGTTCATTCTTTTTCTTAAAGAGGCCCATAATAATACTAAATACTCAAAATTATTAATTCTTACTGCGACATTTTAACAGAACATAGTCTATAATTCCAGATTCGGAAACTTTTTTCATTTTTAGCATCGACTTGAAGAGAACTTTCTCAACAAAATTTGGATATTTCTGAAGAATTCTTGGTCTTAGATGTTCTCTATGTTTAATATAATAATTGGCAAGGGGGGCAAATACTTTTGAACCAATAAACTCAACCTGCAGTATTTCAAAACCATTTTTTGTTACTGTCTCTTTAATTGTCATAAACTCATAATGCTCAGAAGACCAAGTAAAAGACAAAATACCTAACTTGAAAATTTCCAGTTGAAATGATTTGGATACAACGGGAATAGCCAGTACCAGTAATCCTTTATCCTTTAACACTCTTCTAGATTCAGTCACAAATCTATCAAATGGTTTGAAATGCTGTGCAGATTCAAGTGCAATTACTCTGTCAAAAGACTTGTCTAAAAATGGCAACTTTGTAGCAGAAGAATTGACAAGATCCGCTGAGCTAGGTTCTGCAAGTGAAGCTACCGAGGGGCAAATTCTACTTGCCAGCAGATTTTTTGCAAACTTTAATTGGTTTGAATTTATGTCCGAACATACAACTCTAAGATGCGGATATTCTGACTGCCAGATTATTGCTGGCTCTGAAAATCCACTTCCAATATCTAAAATGTCTCTTGCATTTTCAAGTTCGGCCATCTTGGAAAATATCTTACAAAGTTTAATCTGAGCGTGGTGTGGATCAGACGTGTTTTCATCCCAATATCCAAAATTAAGCATGTTTGCACCTGTTGCGATTTGCATAATAGATGATAAGGAATCATAGAGATTGATGACATCGCTCTCGTTTCGTCTAAATGTCCAACGAAGAACATCAAGTGGATTTACTGCAACCAACTCTATGTGTAAATTAGAACAGTGGTATTAAGAATGCGAATTAGACCAATTGATCCGTTTATCCAGCTTTTTATTTAGGATAGTAGTTATCCTAGTCATGGATGCCTGTGATACTAGAACTAGAGCATACAAAAATGGTAAGACATTCGATCAATGCAAAGAAATTGCAGAGAATATTTCCTTACAGCTTAGAAAAAAGATAGACGAAACAGGGATGGTATCGTGGAAGGAAGTTTTACAAGCTACTGATCATGATGAATTGGTCTATAAACTCACACTCAAGTATTTGCGACGTGATGGATACAATATAGGTGACTGGAAGAATCCAAAAGTAACAAAAGTCACTTAGTTTCTACTACACAGCTTTCGTTTTGGCCATTTCTGATTTTCTTTGCCATTATAAATGGGGTTGCAAGCAGAACTGGAATTGATATTGCCATAAAGATTGTCTGTAACTGCGCTTCATAGCTTGTCAAAAACAATGTTACACTGGTTGCACTTGCTCCAAGGCCAAATAACACAGTAAATGTTGTACCTGCACATGTGGGGCATCCTACGAAAAGCCCAGTTACAGCGCCAAAAGCTCCTAACTTTCTACCCTTTTTGCCATGGTAAAGGCTGTTGAAGATACTGAAAAATTCAGACCTACTAGAAATGACACTACTACAAGAAGAACTAGATTCAAAGGTATTATCTGCAAGCCAACATGTTCTGTAAAAAAGGCAAAAATCATGGGCATATATCCTGGTAAATCACAACACGGAGAAATTTCTACATGTGGTGGCTTTGGAAAGCCATAATCTGTTGCATTAATCTCTGGCTTGTAAATTATTATTCCAGAGGTAAAAGCAAAGAAAATTCCATAGCCAATGGCGCTAATGAGGAGAATCTGCTTTGACCTCTTGTTATTTATGGCATTTGCAATTATTGACGTAATGGAAGAATCGGGAAACGAAACCTTGGCCTTGTAAACTTTGTACAAGCCCCATCCTATTGCGCCAAATGCAACAAATAAAATAATGTATGTTGCTACAGCCAATCTCTGAAGCGCAGGCATTGCAGAAGGAGTAATAGTAATTTCGTCATTTTTTGCATAAGCAAGAAATGAAACTGCAATAGCTACAAAGCCTACAATAATTAAGGCTCGATGGGAACTACGTAGAACGGTCTGTTTCTCCAACGAATAAAAACTAACCTTGCTGACATTAAATTCTATCTGTTTTTTCCAAAGTATTTATCTGTACTAAAGGGTGATAGAGATTAGTCGTGAAAATAGACGAACCGCAAGACTCTGATTATATGGAGACCAAGATTACTTACGTGGGTTTTGTAGATCCATACGGTGTTGAAGGGCTTGTTGTATTAAGATCAGACGATGGTAAAGAATTCCATATGAGGGCTTTTTCTGGTGAGGTGGCAAGACACATAACAAATTTCATTGAAGGCCAAAGAGATGCAATACCAACTATCTATAACATGATTGAAGAAATTTCAGAGGTAAACGAACTAGTTTTGGTTAGAATAAAAGTGTATGAGAGTGGAAGTGTGCTTCGCGCAAATCTTTACTTTACAGGCAAAACCGAACTTGTAATGCGAAACTATAGGGCATCAGACGCTATTGCACTTGCTTCATTTTACAATGTTCCTATTTTAATTAGGAAAAATCTACTTAAAGAAAAAATGGAAGCCTAGGTTACTATTTCGTCTAATCTTCCTTCTTGCTGAGCTTTTTTGAGCTCCATTGCTATTCTTCGTCCTACCCCAAATGTTGTTCCGTACTTGTATTTGGTATAAGGACTAGTTGTTGCAAGAATGGGATTGCCTGGGACTCGCAGCGAAACATCGTATACGACTATCTCCAAGTCACGTGTTATCACGCTTTGCAACGAAAAGGGACCTATGATACCTGGCGGATATTCCTTTTTTACTGCATCTACGAATTTGTCCCCTGCTGAGATGACCTTCTCTAAAAGCGATTCTCGTATACTTGCAGGGGTGTGGCCTACTTCTATGTTCTGTAGCTCAACGTTTGTCTCTAGCTGTTGTTTTGCTGGCAAGGAAACAAAATCATGTAGATTAGTCTGAAGCCTCCTTTCTATGCCAAGAAAATCTACATCATCTGAGATTGGGGTGTAAAAGTAATTGAAATTAAAATACGTGCCAATTACATATTCTTCTATACTTGCAGATTTCAGGTCATCTCTTGAAATTAGTCCACGTCTGATTTTGGCTTCTGTTTTATCTTTATAGTCTGAATATGAAGAGACTGGAAAAAAGGCTCTCTCTAGTTTACGTTTTTTTTCTTGAACCTTTACAATAGCCAGTCTATCTATATCGCGTGCATTTTTGAAAACCTTGGGATGTCTTATCTTTGCCTTTTCTAAAAGATAATATTGATTTTTTTTGTTTGAACGTTCTTCTGCCTGAAACAGCAAACGATTACCAAATAGAGGAACTTTAAACCTGTTTTCAACTGCTTCATATCCAAGATAAGCCGTAAGAGCCCTGTGAGGCACAACTATTGTGTTTGAAAAACGTAATCTTGTCTGAATCTTATTTGATAACATCTCTTTGAATTTGTTTACTAGAATTATTTCATCAGAGATTCTCTGAAACCTTTTGTATGGCACTTCTCTTCCCTTCTGGCAAACCACCAATGTCTGCAAGTTTTCATCTTTTGCCCCATCCATTATCTCAAGTGCTGAATGACTGCCAAGAACTCCAACTGTAAGATCAGAATACTCTCTTACTATTTTCTGAATTTCTGATCTTTTTATCATGCGGTATCTATTTTATGTGGGTAAAAAAGCGTTTTTTACTTGAGGTCTTCTTTGTCTTTGAACTCTTTAAGCTCTTTTTCTGATTCTATTTTCCCTTTTTCGAATTCCCCACGTGCCTTTCCAAATGTCCGCGCTAGCTCCGGGATCTTTTTTGCTCCAAAAATCACTACCCCGATGACTACAGCTGCAATTATTAAATTCTCATATGCCATGAGTGATTTAAGTGCGGCAGATCAAGATTTAAGTGTTGCAGTCTGTTTGGCTTGCCTTTCTGACAATATTATTCCTATGATATACAGTCCTATCATGGGGGCTGAGACAAACCACATGGTAACACCACTTCCATCAGGAGTAATTGCCGCACCTAAAATCACAATTCCAATTATGGCATATCGTATGTTTCTTCTCCAAAATTTCTCATCTACTATGCCAGAGACAGTTACTGCATACATTATGAGTGGAAGCTGAAACGAAATTCCAAACGCAAGTAAGAATTGCAATATGAATGTGATGAAATCTACTATGTTAAGGAACGTGAGCAGATCCGCTGACTGACCATACTTGTATAAAAATTGTAAAATGTATGGAGTAACGAAAAAGTACGAAAAAAGACATCCAGCTATGAAGAGTCCAACTGCAGGAACTGTTATGGTTCTTACTATGTGGATCTCTTTTTTGTCAAATGCAGGTCTAAAAAATGCGACAAACTCTCTTACTATAACTGGCATTCCAATTGTTATGCCAAGTAATACTGCAATGTAGAACTGGGCAAAAAATGCCTGTCCTGGTGCTGTTTGAATTAATTGTACCGAAGAAGGCAACAAATGATGCTTCATAACTACAGTCAGTTGGGCTGCAATGTTATCAAATGGACTAAAGCTTGGATAGTAGAGAGTTATTCCATTGTAAACATATGGTGTGATATGAAACCCTAAAATGAAAAATGCGATGGCTCCTACCGCAATTACCATTCTTAATACCCTTTTTCTTATGTCCTCAAGATGCTCGCCTATTGTCATCGGTTCGTCCACAGGCGTTCGCTTTGAGTCGACCGATTCCATATTTATTTACTTGCCAGGTATCGGAAGTAGTTTGCTTGAAGGTAGGTTACTTTGTTCTTGTTCAGGTTCAGTAAAGTTCTCAAGTTCCACTGTAAGCTCGGTGCTTACCTCGAATTTATTGCCTAATTCCACAGCCAAGTCTGCTATCTCTTTTGGTTGGTAAATTTCACTTGAGTTTTTGAGAAATATTCTGTGGTCTTTTTCAGCTATTTCGCCACCAAATTTGTCTTTTAGAAACTTGGTAAGTCCATCTACCTCCTCCTGGCTTATCATGTTGTGATAAAATGCAATTCCCTTTATAGAGTCATAATCCCACGGCGTACCGTTTCTGTAACAAAACACACCAAAGTGAGCTCCTTGATCATCTTTTTGACATTTTATTTCCCAGATTAGCACCTTTT
>MNFB01000048.1 GCA_001917995.1 Thaumarchaeota archaeon 13_1_40CM_4_38_7
TCAGAGATTCTGCGGGTGTTAATATTGCTGGAGGCAATACATGGAAAGAGATTGGTGATTGGACTAGTGCTGGAGTTGCATATTTCGATAATGCCGCAGATGGTGGAGGTGTAGATGACAATCGCGTTTTCAAGCAGCCACTCTCAATCATGCCAAGCATCTGGACTGGAGATTTTGATTATAAATCTACAACATCAACTATACCTGCTGCCTACGCATGCGCGCTTACTCCAAGCACTGCAAATCCTGGTAAGCAAGCTGCGTAGGAAGATTTCATAAAAATCCTGAGTAATTATTAAATATGCAAAAATGAGCCCGATTGACACGCAAAATAAACTAGTTATCATACTTCTCGTTGCAGTAACTATAATAGCAGTTGTAAAAATTCCCGAATCTCATGCCTATTTTCTATCATCCTCAAGCGCGTCTCCGGCATCGTTTGGCGATATTACACTTACACAGCCAAAAATGGTCAGTGACGATGGCCGTGAACTCAACACAATCAAAGTATATCAATCCGTAGGGATCTCCTCTGTACTAACAAATCACGCTCCCTCTGAAAAAAAGTTTACCTATATAGTGCAGGTGTTAAACAAAAAAATGCAAGTCGAATATTTAGAAGGACTTTCAGCCTCAATGTTATCAGGACAGTCGTTTTCTTGTTCACAGTCTTGGATCCCAAAAGAACCAGGGCAATATACAATACAGATCTTTGTTTGGCAAAGCTTAGGTTCTCCAATAGTTGTAACAAATGTAATTAAGACTACAGTTATCGTAGCAGTTTAGTATTGAAATTGACACTTATCTTCCTTTTGTCTTTGTATCGCAAGTAAAAATTTAAAAGAAAAGTCCATTGCGTTACCTAAATGGACCACTCGGATTCATGGTATAATGAAGGTAATGCCAAAATGAAGGAGGGAAAGAACGAAGATGCAATAATATCTTTACGAAGGCCACCGAACTAAATCCAGCATACAACAGTGCTTGGAACAATAAAGGAATTGCAATGCACAGATTGAAAAGATACGAAGAGGCCATTATTTGCTACGATAAAGTAATCGAGATAGACCCAAATCACATCAATGCCTGGTATAATAAAGCGAATGCGCTTAGGGGTCTAGGAAATTCATATTTGAACAAAGCAAATTACGACTGTACAGAAGCTGCGAAATTGATTAACAAGGCACTTGCATTCTTTGATTCAGCTGACGCCTTTTATGACAATGGAGAATTGCTCACAGGTAAAAGCACTTGAGCAAAAATGAAAAAATAAATGATTTTTAAACTTGTACTTTGAGAAATCCATCTTCTTGCCCTGAAGATACCATCTCGACTATCTCTTCGTACAAATGCATAAGTTTTCTTCCCCTGTCTGTAATTTTGTACACTTGAGTTCCAGCTTCATATTGGATTAACGCACTTTGCTCCATATGAGATACGTACTCTTTTACCTGCATATATGACAAATATGCTTTGTACATTATCTTTGTCCTTGTTGCGTCACCTTGTCTTACCGCGTCCAAGATCATAAAGACAATCTCAAACCTACTGCGGTTTTTCATGAAATTTTAGGGTGTGATATACTATAAAGGTCCTTTGGAGCAATGTTCCTGTAGATTGTACATCTTGGTTTAGCTTTCGCTATTATATCGTTAAACTTTGACAGCTGAAACAATTGTAGTATCTCAAAAACTATGAAATGATAAATTGAAGATCATTTTTTGTCAATTCGTCCCTTGAACTCTCATGATATGCCGCCGTAGATTTTCATATATTGCAATCAAGTTGTAGGCAGGGTCACGAAAAGTATAGCACGGACCAGGTAGGATTTCAAGGGCTTTTTCTTTCTTCCACCATATATTAAAGGACTCCAAAAACACGATCATGATGGTACCTTAGTACCAATGAGCCATCGGATTTTTTTTGAAACAAACTGTACACTAATTGCGACAATTGTTACAGTACAAATCTAGATGCCATTTGTGTGCAACCAAGTTCCAGATTATTAATTCTAGTACTCTCTTAGTACATCAACTTAATTTATTCGACCAAGAGATTGCGTGGACAGACCTTACATGTTACTTTATCTCACGATGATGTTTTCACTCTCGCTGTTATTATTATCGACTGATCAGTTTGCAAGCGCACAGATATCTGTGCTGGGCCCGCCAACAAATCTTACTGCAGGAGTTGTTTCATCATCGCAAATCAATCTAAGTTGGAACGCGCCAAGCGATACTGGTGGATCGGTAATCACTGGATACAAGATTGAGAGATCAACTGATGGTGGTGCCACATGGGGTACTATTGTATCAAACACTGGAACTACTGCAACTACATATTCAAACACTGGACTATCGCCAAGTACAACCTATACCTATCGTGTTTTTGCAATAACTCTAGTATTAACAAGCTCTCCATCTAATACAGCATCAGCAACAACATCTGCACCCGCAGCTACTCCTCCTGGTTCACCAACTGGACTTGTTGCAACAGCACTATCCTCATCACAAATTGATCTCTCCTGGACTGCACCTTCAAGCAATGGCGGTTCTGCCATAACTGGATACAAGATTGAAAGGTCCACTGATGGCGGTACCACATGGGGTACCATTGTATCAAACACTGGAAGTACTGGTACAACATACTCCAATACAGGACTGTCTCCAAGTACAACCTACAGTTATAGAGTATCTGCAATAAATTCAGCTGGAACTAGCTCTCCATCTAATACAGCATCTGCGACTACTAGTCCTGCGACCACACAAGCATCTATATCACTTGGTCCAACAAGCGGAAACGCTGGCACAACTGTCACAGTTACCGGTAGTAACTTTGCAGCCAACTCTGGTATCACGATATCATATGACGGTACTGCTGTTGCTACGACTCCGAGTACCATAACAACGAGCTCATCGGGAGGCTTTTCAGCAACATTTACAGCACCGGTATCGGCTGCAGGGTCTCATACTGTTAGTGCCAACGATGCGGTATCAGATTCAGCTTCTGCACAATTTACCGTAACATCTACCGCCACTCCTCCATCTGCTCCTCAGAATCTACAGGCTACTGGTGGCAATGCACGGGTATCATTAAGCTGGCAAGCTCCTTCAAGCAATGGCGGCTCTGCGATAACATACTACAAGATATACAGGTCTACTAGTCCTGGAACAGAGGCATATCTTACCACAAGAGGAAACGTTACATCCTATACTGATCTAGCAGTAACAAGCGGTAACACATATTTCTATAAAGTAACAGCTGTAAACAGTGTCGGTGTATCTCCACAGTCGAATGAAGCCAGTGCAACCCCTCCAACTGTCCCCGCTGCTCCTCAGAACTTGCAGGCTACTGGTGGCAATGCACGGGTATCACTGAGCTGGCAAGCTCCAGCAAGCAACGGCGGTTCTGCCATTACATACTACAAGATATACAGGTCTACTAGTTCTGGTACTGAGGCATATCTTACCACAAGAGGCAACGTTACCTCGTATACTGATGGTACAGTAACAAACGGTAACACATACTTTTACAAGGTATCTGCTCTAAACTCTGTTGGCGAGTCCACTCAATCAAACGAAGCCAGTGCTTCAACCGTTACTAGTACTGTTACAATATACAAGATCGAATCAGGGCTAGTGGCTACAGACTCTTTGACTACTGGTAACATGAGTAATTGGGTTCTGTATGGTACTGCAGTGCAGGAGAATGCACCTCATAGTGCCTCTGAAGATGCAAACGGCATGCATATTGGAATATTGGCTCCATCTGCAGGTACCTGGGCTGGATACTTTGCAATATCTCCTTTAACTACAGCTCACTTGTTCCACGCCAAAGTTACCCTACCAGCTGCCAGACCCACTGCTGCTTCAGGCGCAGTAGACGATCTTCTCTATGTTCAGCAAGAGATGTACCAAAACCCACGTATTGATGCAATAGGTTGTGGAGCTACGCTGCTTTCCAATAGAACCGACTGGATAACAGTATGGCAGCAAGGAAATGATAAAGAAGTAACATTTGCGCAAATCGTTTACGATAACCCGGACCAACGGCAGCCAACTTCCAGAGACTGTACCCTTGTCACAGATGGCAATGGTGTACTAAAATCGTACATTGACGGACAACAAGTCTTCTCTAATAGCTCCATGCATCTCAATATGCCACAACCATTCCAGTCATATCTTGAACTGCAAACAAATTCGCAGACTTCGTCGACAGGTAACAATTTCACTGGCACATTTACCGATTATTATGCTACAACTAGCGATTCAATCAAGGTCATAAATGCACGAGCTGGATCGATTGTAAAAGTAGTCGATGCCACATCAGGAGATACACTAGCATCCTCAACTGCTTCCTCCGACGGAACCGCCTTTGTAGATGTTGGACGATATAACATGCCAATCAATGCTAATGTTATTGTATTTGATAGCACGGGAACTAGCATCTTAGCCTCGACATCTTCTCGTGTAGGTATCTATGGTGGCGATGTCTTTAATGTTGGAAGCTCTACAGCGCCGCAAACCACAATAACAATTAATTCAGTTGACATGTCATCTGGTACACCACTTCAAGGGATATACGTAACCATATCTAGAGGGCAGACCTATGTTGCAAAAGGATTCACGCCTTTGTCATATAGTGGAACTGAAGAAGCAGAATACACCATTATTCCACAAGACTATGGAACACACATCTTCGATCATTGGAGCGACGGCAGCAAATACAGAGCAAAGATTATCGATCCTATAACGTCTAACATTAATCTGACTGCATATTACTTGAACGGAGATTCAACAGCTACATACATCGAACCAACCACGCCAACGATTCAGGCAGGAAAACAAATTAAATTTACAGCTACAGTAAAGGATCAATATAACTCCACAAATACGCCAACCGGGGCTATATCATTTGATGACGGCAACGCAGGTGGCTCATTTAGTTCATCTGAATGCACGCTAAATCAAACTGGCAGTTGTATGATAACGTATACAACACCCGCAACAGCACCTCGTTATCCTATTACAATCACAGGAACATATTCTCCTTCAAATGCTGATACGATACACCAGGGAAGCTATGGTACGTCTTCACTGACAGTTACTCCGGCAACATCTTTATCGCTAAATCCTACAACAGGAGCTGCAGGCACCAGTGTTACAGTTATTGGTTATAATTTTGCCTCAAGCTCTAGCATAACAATATCATATGATGGTACGGCTGTAAGTACAAATCCATCCAGTATTACAACTGATTCTAGTGGGAGCTTTACGGCAACATTTACAGTACCTTCGTCTGGTACAGGATCGCATAGCGTTATTGCCACAGACGCATCATCAAACTCGGCTTCAGCACAATTTACTGTAACTACCAAATCTACCTAGATGTAGCAACACACAAGACGTTGCTGGTAATGCCACAGCAAGTTTCGATATTGCATTGATGTTGCAGGTCCCATTGGCTAGGATTGCCTATGAGTCTAGGTATGACGCATTTTCTGTGTAATGGCGTGATTGGTAGGCTGTTTCTTGTTGGACTCTATTACATTGACAATTTTTCTTGCCAGGCTTATAGGGCTAATACTCTTTTTTGTAATTACAAGTATTATATGATCATATATTGGAAAAGTAAGCATGGTCAGGTTTCCTCTCTCAGATATATGGTAATTAATAGGGCCACATTGCTCATCAAAATCTTTGCTCATGGATATTTGCAGTACACAGTGCATGAAAAGCATCTCATTCATCTAATCAGGAAATTCATCAGTATAACTTGGCCGCAATCGCTTTTCAACCGCCCTTCCAAGTTTGTTGATAACCACCACACACTGTATACTCTTACTAAGGTTCAAGATTGATCCGCAAAGTGCATCCAACCCTGAATAAGTATACATTACATAATCGAAAGTTCAACGATAGCGTTACTAAAAAAACTAGCGATCTGTTTTTCAAACAACTAGAGAAATAAACTAATTTTTAAAATCTTCAATGGAGTCCAAACACGATCACTAGATGAATCTTACAAGACTAGAACCGAAATTTGATATGATTTGATTATCATGAGAAAGAGAATGGATAGGAAAATTAAAGAACTGTTAGATATACTCCTTACCCGTAAACGTACTTTGGCAACAAAGATCAGATCGATAGTTTTGAGTGTGGATAAAAAGATAACAGAAGGTATCAAGTGGGGCAATCTGACCTTTATTTATAAGTGTAATATGGCTTCTATCGGTAATTACGATACCGTTGATTATCTTAACTTTTTTTTCTTTAAAGCCACAAAATTAAGGGATCCAAAGGGTTTGCTTGAAGGAACCGGTAAAGGAATGCGTCATGTGAAGATAAAGTCGAAAAAAAATATTGATGAGCTGCAAATCAGACCGTGGATAAGGCAAGCAATGAAACTCAATGAATAATACCGCATAATCCCACTTGAAGGATTCTCAGGGAATTTACTTGCAAGTACCTACTTGTTCTGTGTGCAAAAGTCCCTTTCATAGTTGGGATGCTTGCTCTCGTCTTGTCGGTGATTTGCGCTTCCTCTTGGTTTTCTTCAATTTAGCAAAGCTTTCTCATAGCATTGAGCGGCCTCACTACCCCGCTTCAATCTTTGAAGAGCTAGGCCTTTAAAAGCAAACGCGATCTTAGAAGCCGGTCTTGCGTCTATAATTTTGTCAAAATACCCTATAGCCTCTTCGTATTTACCTGAACAGAAAAGGGAAATACCTTTATCGTATGCTAGATTGACTTCCTCAATAGGAAATTTCTCTGTATTTCTGTTCGTGTCTATTGCGGTTTGCAAGGTAACTACATTAAGGATAAATTTACTTTTAAGGTGACACCAACTTTCTTGCAGAAAAAATTTACAGTCAATGCTTATGGTGCAACATGAGAACGCAAATTCTGATTATGATAAAAATTGCAATTAAATATGATATTTCAAAATGAATAAAATGTTCTATAACATTTTTACCAAAGGCAGATAAGGCAAGGCTGCAAAAAAACTATTAACTGAGAATTATTTGCAAGTGAGAGCTTAAAAAAAGAGGATATGTGGATATGTTATCGATGTAACTTGGTATTTTGGCATCAGTCGTGTGCTGTGATTCACAAGGACATTTCTAATCACGAACCAAGAAAACTTTACGACAATTATGTAGACTAAAAGACTAGGGTCAGAGATCTGAAATAGATCACAAAGATAAGGAAGAATCGTAACTAAGAGAAAGTCACAATGGTTATATGATATTTTATTATTATACGAGTATGGGTTCGGTGCCTACGTCATCGTACAAGATTGATGGTAAAAAAGCAGAAGACATAACAATCAGATTTTTGCAGCAACATTATAACATTCTTGGCGTCAAAAAGGTTGGTATGGAAAACAACGTTTGGGTAGTGAGAGCAGCTGTCTCTGCATTTGGTGAAGACACTAAGGAGGTATCAATCAATGCAAAGACGGGCAAGATTATTAGTTGGCACTAATAAACCAAGGTTCAAAAAACAATAATTCTAAAACTTGCAATAAGCGATCAATCTCATAAGGTTCATACATGCAACCTAGAATACGAGAATACAGCCAGTAATCCCTGTTGTAGGCAGGGTCATTCTTAAAATGGCCTTAAAAAGGGATCCAAATTCTATAACAATCTTAGATTGGAAATTTACTACAATAATAAATTATATCAGGTATATCTAACAATGTCTGGAGAATTGCACATCATTGATAACATTTTAAAACAGAGTGTAACGGGCTGGGGAAACCGTGACTGGATTGACATATTGGAAAATATTTTAGAGACGTGTGAAAATGGGTCTTTGAAGACCCATGTAAAGTACAGGTGTAATCTTGGTTCGCAAAAGACAGCGCAATACATGCAATTTCTTCAAAATCACGATTTGGTTGAAAGCGTAAGAAGTTCTTCTTCAAAATTGCAAATGTTCAAGACTACTAAGACGGGAAAGAGGTACGTCGAGGCGTACAAACAGATAGAACGTATCTTCAAAGAACGGTAAACAAGAATAATCTTCAACGAATCATAATGTAAGACACAATCCAGATGAGGGAATTTTCGCGCGTGAGCATATCCTTGTAAAAGATTTCGATTAAATATGATTAAGATTGAATTCTTGCAGAATATATCAACACATTGTCAGATAAAGACCGTGCAAAATTGTCGTTTGGTAAATGACCTTGTGAGATGTTTGCACTTTTCGGTTCTATCATACCAATTAGTACATCGTATTGTTTCAAAAAGTCCCGGCCCCTTGGTGTTATGACATAGAAAGAAAGATCCTTCTTGGAAATCAGATCGAGTCCCACTAAAGAGTTAATGTACTTGGTTGCCAAACGGGAATCAAGATTTGCTTTATGTGTGAGATGCGTTTTTTTCAGCTCTGCTCCAGTTAGGCATGAAAGTATACTAACGAATATTTCTAAAGGGCCTCTCTTACCAGCTTGCACACCAATCCTCGCTTGAGTAGATTCTGTTTTGTCGTTTTTATAAGTCATTTCATCTACTATACCGTGGGTTCTATATAACGAGTCTGCAGGAATATTATAGTAAATAGTTCCAGATCCCGTGTCTCATTTGCCTGCTAACTATCAGCATGAGGGGTTATTTCCAAATTTGGTACGACAATATCTTATTGATCTTTAAGATAAAGCACACAACAGGAGTTTAACATTGCGTTATCCCATTGACATGAAAAGACATGATATAAGTAACCAAGAAACGATAAGACGTTTGAAAGAGTATATAGAAAAACTTGAAAAGAAAAAGATCTGATTGCTCCGAATTACTTTGAATTATTATCTATGTTTTGGGATAGTGTTATGAATTATTGTTAGCTTGTTCCCAATTGTACTCTGAACGCATCAAGCAAAGAATTTTCTAGGAGAAAGTTCCGATAGAATTATTTTTCTGCACAACAGCTACACTGCCAATTTACAATGTATTAAAAAGTTCCTATGTCATGATTCGTATCAATGAGAAGTGAGCCCTAAATAATTTAAAAACAATCTTGGGAGAATATGAAAAAGTCAGCAACTGTGATCATAGGCCTCTTGGCTGCCGTGACTGTATCCACAGCAGTTTATGGATTATTTAATGTGAATTCAGCAATTCTAGGTAAATCAGATCAATCTCAGATATCAAACTATTCTGCCGAGATTGGTTCGCTAAAACCCCAAATCAATTCATTAAGTAATAATGTCTCGTCTCTTGCCAGTCTAAGGGGGGACATATCAGATATTAGGGGAAAATTATCTGACTTGGAATCTAAGATAAACCAAGCACAACAAGTTGCTCTCGCATCTGCAAAACCTGTAATTATCTTGGATAGGTCCACTTATCTTCAAGGTGATGTTATATACATAATTGCAGTTGGCCTTGACCCACAAAAAGCGGTTCAATTACAATTGCTTGACAATAATGGATATGTAATAATGCAAGCTCAAACTAGACCAGACTCTGCTGGAAGGCTAACATACAATCTCTCACTTCCTAGTGCCATAATCGCTGGCAATTACCAGGTCAAAGTAGTATCAGGCCTACTTTCGGTCTCGCAACCAATTACAATAGTCGAACGAAGCTACAATTCTGGTTCAGTAACGCTAAGTGGTGTATCTGTGTTTAATGCACAAACAGACCAGGCTGTATACCTACCAAGTGATGTAATTCAGGTCTTTGGAACAGGCGCGCCAAACACTAGTGTTTCTGGAGTCTTGACAAGTCCATCAGGGAAGACATATACTTCAAACGCAGCGGTACAGCCAGATGGTACTTTTACCATGTATTATACTGATTCACAGCCTCTTGAGCGAGGAACCTGGCACGTCACAGTCAACAACCAGGGCACAACCAAAGTGCTCTATCTTAGTGTACAATCAGGAAGCTCATCAAATTCCAATCCGTTTACCGCACAGACTGACTTTGTCATATACTCACCAGGAGACCAAATTCGCGTTTCAGGAATAGCCCAACCCTATACTACTGTTAGCGCAGCTTTGACTAGTCCATCGGGTAAAACATATACCATCACTACTATGACAAGTTCTGATGGTTCTTACCAACTATATTATTTTACTTCACAGTCGTATGAAACAGGATATTGGAATCTCAACCTAACCAACGATGGAGCAAGTAGAGGATTTTCTATCTACATGTCATCTACTAGTCCTAGTCCGTATTCATTTACCGCGCAAACAGACAAGACAATCTATACCAAAGGAGAACAAATTCAGATTACAGGGGAGGGCAAGTCTTACACTACTGTCAAGGCTTCTTTGACAAGTCCATCCGGAACAACATACAACACTGCTGTAAGCACAAACTTTGATCGTTCGTATGTCATTGCTTTTCCTACTTCGTCTTCGTATGAAACAGGAAACTGGTACATCACTATTACCAACTGGGGACTAACCAAAGTGATCTCGATATATTTGGAACCACGAACCTGAGAATTTGGATAAAAATACTGTCAATCTGGCACAGAAGCAACGTATTCAAAAGAATTCAGATACTATTAAGATATCTTGTACTGGATTTTGGTTAACAAAAAATCCTTCTTCTTAGTTCTGTCGCGAGAATGGTATTACCGCAACGATTCCGCCAATTGCGGCAATGACGACATAGTTTAGCGGTGGATGGAATATTTTTGCAAGGTACCCCATTTGCGGAATTACATAGGCAACCTTGCCGATATAATTATCCTTTGTAATTGGCAGGTCAATTCCAGGAATGGAATCTGCATTAGCATCACCCTTTGTTCTTATCTCCAATGGATCCTGGCTTATTATCTGGACAACCCTGTGAACTATGAGTTCACCTCGGTCACTTGGATTGATAAACGCAATTACGTCGCCGATTTTGATATTGTCAAATGGAACATTTTGTTGCACCAAAATTACGTCATTTACCCCAAGGGCCGGGGTCATCGAACCGCTTGAGACTATATAAAAGGGGCTTCCTGCCCCAAAAGCTACCTTGAATCCAACAAATATTACCGCAACCCCTAGAGCCACAATCAAGATACCTTTTACATGGTGGCCCTTTGGTGCATTAATTTTATTCAAATTATTTCGTCCCGAGTGTCTTTGTTCTGCATAAAATTCATATAAAAATCATATGACTGATAGTTCCGTAATACTAATACGCACTTTTTGTACCTTTGTTACCGACTAGCTACTAGCAAGATTTGCACTTGTGTCTATTTTCAACATTTTTGTCGCAAAAACATCTTAAATTGATATATAATTTTTCTACCAAGTGCGAGCATGAGAGAAATACCAAGAATAGATAACAAGACCAAGTCACGATATGACACACATTCTGAGCGTCGCGGAGAAGTATGCGCCACATGCAACCATTCTTTCTGTGAAAAACACCCTGGGATCTTTTTGACGGAACAAAGATTTACTTGCGCAAACCATTCAGATGAAGAAGTGGCTCTCGCTCAAATTGGATGGAATAGTTTTAACTGCCCAAAATGTGGTAGTGATTATTCTATCGGAAGAAAGATAGTAGTAAGGGAAATGCCAAGTAACAATGGCAAACCAGAGGCAAGACGAGCTCCTGACATGGTATCATCAAGTAATCGTAAAGAAATTCTAGGAGACAATCTTGTATGGATGACTCTTTCTTAGTTTCCAAATTGTTAGAGCACGCAATTCAAATAATGCAATTTGTAGATGGTAAAGAGAATTTTTTTGCTCTGGGCAAAGTCATCTTATGTTCATTGCTTCTAGGGGTGACCTAAGATGGTAGAGAGAGAAAAGACCAGCAAGCTAAAAGAGATCAAAGAAGCTGTCTTTGGTGCAGTAGAAATAGTGCGCCAAGCAGGAAAGCCCGAAGTGCAAGAATCCTTCGGCAAAATGATGGATACTGCCATGATTGCAAGAGAAATCGTTGAAGCTCTCAAATCCCCAGAAATGGTAAAAAATATAGAAAATTTTCGCCTGATTTCAGACAACATCAACCAGGCCTCATCCAAGATGGCTTGTATCCTAAAACAGCTAGAAGGGACAGGCGTTATTAACGAAGCCGCAGGATTGATAAAATCCACCAAAAGCGCAATCGATTCGTTTGGAAACGATGGTAAGGATCTTCTCAAAACAAGTGCTACAGTCATGGAAATATTGCGAGCTGTCAAGGCAACACAAGATACAATACGTACTGTAAGAAATGCAGCCCAATTCATCCGAAATAAAATTATATGATTGTAACTGCAGACCCTCTCTCAGGCACAAGAATCTGATTGGCAAGCATCATGATCTCGTTGATTTATTAGAGAAGCTTTAAGGTCAATTCGAACGCCGTAAGATATGAAATACAACAACTACTTTAAAGAATTGAAGAAAAATTGGATAAATTAGCAGGCAAATGAGGCATGCAAGTTACCACAACCCAAATTTTGGGGGGGTAATATTTTATCTTCTGTATGGTTAAGTGAATTAGGAGATTCACCTTCCTCTCCTCTTCATGCATAAAAATAGTAATCAGATAAATGAAACACCTCTTGAAATTACACTTTCATTTCAGATGGAAGATGTTAAAGGAAGCCTTTTCAAGACTGGATATGACCTACGACCCAATTGCGACTTCGTTGTTCAAGGAGGCAGATGACGCAACCAAATTGGATTTCTGGACAGTAAGCCTGCCCTCTCTGGAATATACGACCTGAGCCTGTTGAATCAAGTTTTAGATGAAAAAGGACTTGTCAAAGTCTCAGCTAGCAGGCTGTGTACTGTTTGTCCATTAGTAGAATTACTGCCCAGAGTATTTTGCAATGCCGCTTCAGAGCTCCATCTACGCCAGAATTTGGTCCACTATCTTATCTAGTATTTGCAGTGGCAGTTATATCAATAATACTTCTTGCCTCAGGCTATATTCAAAAGTATAAGATCACGTGAGAATATTTATACATGACCTGGAATTGAGGCAAACAAACTATTTTGTGTCTTTATACAACCTTACACAGTTTTATCTTTGGGATGCATTATAATATTACAGGTGAAAAAATGAGTAGTGTAGAAAACGTACTAAGGCATTGTGACTGCGGTATTTGTGGCCACTTTATGGAGAAAGAATGCCTAGAAAAAGAATGTAGATGCTGTCTGAATTTCCACGTCAGGTCAGGACCAAAACTAGGCAAACAGTAGAGTCTCGAAGTCATAGAGCAGCCATGCCACATGGTTTTTTATTTTAGGGTTTTTCATTGAAGACTATAATCAGTTAAATGATGGGTCCTGATATTGTACCGCAGTTGAAATTCGACGAGTTTTGGAATCTACTGGCAAAAGAGTTGGCATCATCGAAGAAATTTTCGCTTCCGTTACAATCAAAGGAATTTGAGGCAAAATATTCTGGAGGAAGAATACTTGTAACCACATCAGGTGATAGCTTGTGGGCCATTGAAAGGTCAACTATGCACGAAATATGGGACAAGGCAAGTGCCATTGAAGAAACCAGAAGGTATGTCGGTACAAACTACAATCAGCGTACAATTAGGACTTTGTCCTATATCCTGACGATAATCAAGCATTTTGTAGCAAATAGAAAGATGGAATGATATTCTGATAAATATAATAGACAAGGACCTACAGGGGTATATCATGGAAGAAAAAAAGAAGATGAAGTCAAATACCGAAGATGAATATGAGAAGGCATTAGCTTCAGAAGATCCGGCAAAAGTAACAAAAGAAGATCTGGAAAAGTTTGCAAAAGAAGCTGCCAAAAAGTTCAAGTCGCTGTCATAGACATAAATAGGAAAAATGGTATACAAAAATTTCTTGAAATCAGTAATACTCTAGCAATATACATCTTTTAATAATTGATGTCATTATTTTATTTATTGACTCTTCCAGACCGGTGTCCTATCTGCAGAAGAAAATTCACAGAACATTCAGAATTCCAAGATAAAATATGTAAAATCATTACAATAAAGGAATTTGCGGCCTACTGTCCCGGCTTTGATGTGCAATACAGGCCATCATTTGAGCTAGATTGAAAGATTTCCAGTCAGAGCAGTCTTATCGCTTCATCTCTGGGTAAAGAGACCAAAGTTTCCGTTCTTACAACCTCTCCGCCTGGCAGCCAGAGTTTTATTGCGTCCTTTGGATCTTTTCCCTCAAAAATCCATACAGAATCGTATCTTCCCAGAGTCCAGTATGTACCGATTACTTTGACATCAGGAGGTAGGTTTTGCATTATTTTTTTTCCCACTTCAACTACGTCACTTGCTTTCTTTCTGAATTTGATCAAGGTTATGAAAATCATTGGTATCTTAATGTTGCTGCAATTACTTAAGATTATTCAACGAGTGGCTTTCTTACTCAATTTTTCTCTATATCGTCTTCTGTAAGGTTTTTTGTACTTCCTCTTCTCCATAGCATGATGTTTTATCTTTCTGGCAATGGTTCATTGTGGTTGCACCACAATATTTCAGTATCTAAGATTTTAAAAAAAGTCCCACCTGAATAGGACTATGATTATTCCTGCTCTAATCATTGCACCGAGTGTCATAAATAATACGTTAGAGGCAATGACTTTCTTAAACGAAACACGCACCTTGGCTTTCCAGAGAGAGTGTCTTTTTATTTCAAGTACGACGATCATGAAAAGATGATTCGTAACACTATCTCATGCGCCTTAATCATCTTAATTGTAGATATGAGCTGAATCGTGGTTTTCTGCTAAAAAGGCGGGTGCTTAGATGCATGGCTAACTCTATCATATATCATGGTTTGTTCAAATTGATTGTATGGCGTTTGTATGTGGTCTAATTCGTCAGTTACGTTTCGAGATATGGAAACTACAGAAATCCAATGTCCACGATACCAGGCAATACGAAAACATACTTTCAGGATGTATGAGAAAAAAGATAAAGCTTATTCTGTTTTAACAATGTCAACTGAACAACAAGTAACTGTGGTTTGCCACGGGTGCCTCTTTGAAAGGCAGCTTGAAGAGAAACTAGAAGAAAAATTGCTAGTAAAGTTTGCAAAGGAAGACCTCATAAGATCCGCTTTCAGCTTATCCGAACGTGTAAAACACTAAGACACAATAAAAAAATATGACAAAATTTTGAAAAATGACCCATCATACATACATGCGATCTAGGGTAAGGCAAGTTGCCTGATTACATTAGATAGATTCACTGAGGCAAGACCCTATGTTGATGATCTTATCCGTAGATGCCCAGATAATCATGAAGTCATTGAAATGAAATCAGTCTTGGAAAGGAATCTGCATCTAACGAGCCATAATACTGATTAATTCTCTTAATTGGCTCGAAATAAAAAAAGGAAAAAGTTGGGGTTTAGTTTTTTCTATTCCACGTAGATATCCAAGAGTTGACGATGTTGTGGTTTAGCTCTGCAAGCGAACTAAAAGTAGCATTTGCTGCTTTTACGTTCTGTCGTGTAGCATCCAGACTAGTCGTTACTACTTTGTTTTGCACATCGATTGCCTTTACAACCTCATCAGTAGTGTCTTGAATGACTTTGACTGTTGCCTCCGGTGCTCTTGTGTCTATCCCAATCTTGTGGACAAATTCCTGCTGGCTAGAAATAGCCGTGCTAACAAAGTTTGTCCAAGCTGCAAGATATTCTTGCTGGAGATTGGTAAATGACTGCAGATACTGTGGAATTACCTTTTCAACATTGCTATTGATTTTCTCAAAGCTATGTCTTGCTTCCGCAAAGATATCCCTTGTGGGCTCTTTTGTATTGCTCATGGAACCTCTATTTGGTACCGATAATATAAATCATTGGTAATGACTGGTAACCAGAGGTAATGAAGACCAGATTCTAATTTTTGGCCAGGATAATTTTGATAAATACTATCACCTTGATTTACGCAATTTTTTATAGGATCTTGATCTTATCTGTGGAAGGGATTCTAACTAGACTGTTGAGGGTTCTGCGGAACAAAAGAATGGAAGTTCCTGACACGAACAGGAGAGCTAGCCCAGGTTGTGCGTATAGATTGCTCCATAGTTTCGGATTTAAAGTAGACCAATGACACAAAATGAAAACTCTTCAATTCTGCCTCCATACGTGGACATGGAGTAATTATGCGTGATTCAACGATATACGGCTATCTATGATTCTCATTGTGAAGGTAGGAAATACTGGATAATAATCTGATAACCGTCTCACCCAGCTGTTGGATGCCATTGTTAGTGCCTTATCCTCTAAACTGTTATATGTATCAGGCGATGTTTGTACTTCAATAAGGAGACAGACTATAACGTAAATGTGGGAAAGAGCCAAAAGAGCGCGAAATCTGTAAAAGGGAAATAGAACATTGATACAGAATATTCTGTCAAATTACTTTTATGACAAGTCATGGTACATAAGCTGTGCAGAACCGTAGTAGATCAGAAATCATTACGTCGATATTAGAGACTGCAAGAGAGGGGACTACAAAGACAAAGATGATGTACAAGGCATATTTATCACATGTACAATTAGTTGAATATCTGACTTATTTACAGGAACATGGCCTTTTGAGATGTGAAAAAGGAACTCAACTCTATAAATTAACAGAAAACGGACGCAGTTTCTTGAACGCGTGGTAAAGACAGCCTAGATCTGATTTGACTATGAAAGTAATAGTTTTCATTATGATGAAAGTTTAAGCTAATTTTGCAGAGACAGGATAAACTGGAAACGTCAAGTGGTTCTAGATAGATTAGAATTAGTCTAATTACCATGCAATTTGTCTCAATACACTCAAAAACTCGATTTTTAGGAGGTCAATCCTAAATTGTTACAGCCTAGACATTAAGTATCTTATTTTTAGGATCATGGTATAGAATGATCACGGGCAGGAAAAGGATGAAGTTTGGCTAGTTGTAAGATTTGTCATAAAGAGAATGTGGACACCATCAATGATTCTTGCATGCGATGCATAACCGAAAATAGGAAGCAGCTCAGGAAAAAAAGAGGTATTGTAAAGATAGTATCCATTGTAATAATTTGTGTAATTTGCCTATACGCTCTGCAATATGTGCCGACCCCGCTTAGTGCGCCAAGTGCACCAAGCGTAAAGGGTTCAGCTCCACAAACAATTGGGCAGATACAAAGTAAGATATCGGAGCTTGGTGTGTCACTGCAGAGCCAGGCAAGCTCTGCCGTAGATTCGCTCAAACCAAAGTCAACTGCTACGCGCGAAGAATTGTATAAATATGCATTGAAGATAGTTAACGATGATAGGGCTGCTAAAGGGATTCCTCCTGTAACACTTAGCAATACGCCTTCTGCCCAAGAGCACGCCGATGACATGCTAAAGTTACAATATTTTTCACATTGGAATTCGAATGGTCTCAAGCCATACGTGACATATACAATGCTTGGAGGGAGGGGTGACGTAAGAGAAAACATCAGTTATGTGGTGGCTCACTGCTTTTCAGGAAATTGCTACGCTAATGCATTTGATCTGTTCAAGGAAATAAAAGACAGCGAATACAATATGGTTTACCAAGACGCGTCATCGGGCTGGGGTCACAGAGACAATATCTTGGATCCAAACCATACTAATGTTAACTTTGGGATAGCGTTTGACAACAATCGTTTCTACTTTGTTGAACATTTTGAAAACAATATAATCAGTTGGCATGCTGCAAAACTAGTCGGAAGCGAACTACATCTGTCTGGGTCATTACCTGCGTCATATTCATTATCCCAAATACTCGTTTACACTGATCCTTCCCCCGTAACACTTACTACCAATGATCTTGATGGCCGTGCGCCATACAACTTGGGACATTATGATTCAGGAACCCTTGCGGGCATCATGGCTCCCAAACTTTCGCCTGGATATTATTACCCAGAGTGTTCCACTGACAAAATTGAGATCCAGTCAAACAATGAGAAGAATTGTATTGACTACACTACTTTCGAAAATAGGGGCAACGCTGCAAGCGAAATGGATATGATAGTAAATGTCTCAAAATGGATGGGTTCTGGCATACATACGATTTACATCCAGTTGAAAAAAGCGAACGGAGATGAAACAAGTTCTTCATCCCTTACGTTGGAGTATTTGAAGTAGCTACTAATTAAAACTTGTTAGCAGTAATTATCAGAAGATATTATATTAACGATAGATGCAAGCCTTACAATACTCAGTCTATGGGCTCAGCTTGCAAAGTCGGACACTTTTTTCTGAAACTCTAATTTTATTGTAACTGTACAAAAATATTAAATTGATGGAAACAATTTCTGTAATAACGATTTAATTGTCATTTCCAAAAATGAAAAATTGTAACTTTTAAAATACTGCTGGTCTTTAATACTCAGTTAACTTTGTTAAGTTACAAAGCTACGCAATCCCTTTTATATGAAAACTTATACCTAGTCCATGCAACAAACAAGGATGCAATATGCTGCATTGGCGGCATGTGTTTTGCTGATTTTTCCAGCTGCTGCGTTTGCGGACAGCGGTTACAATCAACAAAATCAAATGCTAGTAGAACAATCATATCTGAATGCTGCACTTGCACGAACGACATGTCAGGCAAACCTTGAAACTGGCTCTATCAGTGCTGCAATATCTGATATACAAAGCATAGATAAGACTACAATAGGTTCTGATTCGAGTAAGATAAACACAGATTTGCAAGCACTTAACACAGACACCAGCAACAAAGACAAGACCAAGTTTAAGACTGACTTGAAATCATTTAGGACAGATTCAAAAACTGCCACGCTTGATCTGCATTATGCAATCAAGGATGCAAAACCAACAAGTAATGAGCAAACCAAGCTAAAAAATGATCAAAGTAATCTGAGGTCTACGTACAAAAGCTGTATGTTTACTGCAGGTCAACAGTTTGCAAATGCTCGAGTTCAGGCATACGGTATAGGAATACAAAGGGTGCAGAACAGGATTAATACTCTCCAATCCAAGGGAGTAGACACAACGCAGCTCAATCAGCTAATCAGTCAAGCACAGACAAACCTTGGCAACTTGGCCGCTGCCATATCTTCTGCTACCAATTCATCACAGCTAAAGGCTGCGCTGCAAAGCTATTGCCAGTACAATGGCTGCAAGAGTGGCATAAACTTCCATTTTGCTGCTCAATCTGCACTGGCTGCAGAACAAGCTGCACTTGATAAAATAAAATCAAATCCAAATTCCGGACAGTACAGCAGCCAGATAGGGCAAGCACAGACAGATCTTATCAATGCCCAAAACACCCTAAATGCTGTTGGCACAAGCAAATATCAGGGAACCCAACAAGCAGATGTCTGGAATGCCTTACACGATGCCCACGGTATCATAAAACAACTATCGAGCGAACTTAACGGACACGGCCACAAGGACGCAAGTTCATCTTCTTCAAACTCATCTGATTCATCCGGGCAATAACACCATAGTTTCTCCTTTTTTATTTTTAACAAATCAACAGCTATGTCTTGAATTATTTTCAGAAATATGAGATTGGGAATAAAAAAATTTGGTATTTTCAAAAGTGAGAAGATCTCGCTTATATATTTCTTCAAATCAACGACCACACGGATCGTATGCGAAATATGAGGAAAATTCCCATTGTTACAATTTTGCCATCTTCAATTCTATTATATCATAGCTATCTCAGGAAGTCATGCAAGATATCAGCAAAGAAGGATGGAAAGGTATCTGATTCATGATGGATGACAAAGTCCAATGGACTCTGGACCTTATAGAAAAATTGCTAGAAACGGGAATAGGTGAGCCATCAAGGCTTGATGCAATCAAGTCTTGCTTAGAAAATGGCAAGTCAATTTATCAAAGCGACAGGGAGTATCTGAAAGGAAAATTCAAAGAATTGCAAGGAAAACAATTACACGAAGTCTCAATTAGTAAATCAGCCGACGCCAGAATTAGTGATAATGCAACTCAGGGCAATAAACCCAGGATGCCCTCAGAAAATGATTATCCACTGATGATTCTCCAGAGTCGGGTTGCCAAGGGAGAGATTTCCACCAAGGATTTTGATTTTCTCAAGAGAAAGATTACTGAAAGCGATTCAGATAAAGTACAAAATGATATTGATACAAGATTGAATTATCTTATAACTAGGATAGAGAAGTTAGAGAAAAAAGTAGACTCTGGGCTACCAGACAACGATTTAGAAGGATCTCTGCGAGATACGGAATTTCAAACCATAAAGCTGGACGATGAAGCAAAGTCTAAGGTCCTACATCATCTCAAAAGTATAAGATGAGATTGTAAAAGATTCTATCACCATTTCGGTGAATCATTTTACTAGCGAAAAAATTTGAATTAATGAAATCGCTAGTGGCAGTTGCATGAATGCAATCAATTCATAATACTGTGTCAGGCAAACAGGTTCACATGATATCGGGGTTGGGATTCTGATAAGAGATCATCCTGCTTGCCTCAATAAATATTTGGTTTTAATTGTTAAAAAGGAACGCGCATAATTCATCAGTAAGAGCTCCAAGCCCAGTACTGTGTTACTGCCTTGAGCAGTTTCCAACAACACACAATACTCTACAAGAAACAAGATTGATAATCCTATAACTTGATTATTGCTTGCTATTTAATGCTGGTTTTTAGCAAGTGGTTGCAGTGGGACACCGATACTAATTCTTGCATAACTCTTCCTCCTGCCATTTCATCCCAAAGTATTCTTCGAACGACTTCAATATATTCCATACACGCCTTACATGCATGCGAGAGGAGATGTTTGCTGGAGATTAGCTGCCTTGTGTTAAAGTCCGGCATGTTTGTCATTTAATCACAATTATTTTGCAAATCATTTAAGACTTGCTCAAGATTATTCTACAA
This sequence comes from Thaumarchaeota archaeon 13_1_40CM_4_38_7, assembly GCA_001917995.1. GTDB lineage: Archaea > Thermoproteota > Nitrososphaeria > Nitrososphaerales > Nitrosopumilaceae > Nitrosotalea. Next base: position 20,810 of record MNFB01000048.1, read on the forward strand.
GAATAATTCGTATCTTTTGTAAGCAAGTTTTATTTGATATCACGCCTTCTTCATGATTGAAGCTGTAGGCAAAGTCATTTAACCCGAGCACCACATCATTTTTCCCTACAGTTTCACTTGTCAAAAAGAGTGGGAATAACAAAGCTGGCAATATTATTAGGTAGTTTTGTTTACGGCGAATCTTTATTTTGTTGAGGCAAGACTACCATTCCTATTACTATACCAATCGCAATTCCGCTTGCACTCATGAAATAATAATGTGACTTGTTTCATAAATGCTTGACATACGATTCCTCACAAACAGTAGATTTTATTATTTTTCTTCTGCACATAGAATATTTTCATTTGAAATGGCATTCTAATCTTGTTCTGAAACACTAGTTAACTAGTTTTCACTGTGTGATTAATAAGAGGGCTTGGGGTTAATATTTTACAGGTGGTAATAGCCTCCAAATGATTGCTTCGTCTCATAATGAGAAACATCCGACACTGGACGAAATGTGGAAAGTCATCGAAGATTTTGGTATTAAGCGAGAAATAGTTGAGAAACACTTTAAAACCAACGAAGCCGTCTACGACTTGTATCGCCGCATCGAAAAAAAAGTGCATGCCCAAAGAGAACAAGAGATGATTACACGTCTAAGATTATATCTTGAAAAACTCAAGAGCAACGAGTTTTTGAAAACATTGGAAAAAGCCAGTCAAAATAAGGAAAAGTAGACTCGAGGAAATCCATCTGGTCTCTTGTTTTAGTCAAGAGAATATTTGGGTTGTCTGACCGCAAAAAGTGCACTTGTCTACAAACTTGTTTATGGGTGTCCAACTGTGTTTTCCATCAGGTGATTTGGGGCATTTGGTAATGTCACTCATATCTTTTCGCACACAGAAACATGGACTCTCCAGCATGGTTTTCCTAAAATATTGATACATCTTAGATGCACAAATAGTCTAAGATACAGGCATTTTCGATGTTCCATTCAAGTATCCTGACCTTTTCCAACACAACCATATCTTTTTGTTGCCTATTTCTGCGAATCATCTGAAAAAAGAAATCTAATTCTACGGGGGTGTTCTACTAAGATCTATACAGTAGAAAACCTACACCAATCTTTTAAATTATGCATAGAAACTGAATTTATTCTTGAAGATTCTACTCTTGGCAATTGTACTTGCATTATCATTGATTAGCAATCCAGCTTTTGCTCTCAGTGTTAACCAAACATTTCCTGTTTTTGGTACTGGCTTTGCCGTTTCCGATGAGATAATTTATCCAGGCAATAATGTCGCATGTAGTGCAGAGAGTGTGGATTCTTTTCCAGAAAGTACGGCCTTGAAATTAAGAGTAGCAACTAAACCTGCGCCTTGGTGTAAAATACGTGTGTGTATACCAACCAGTTTGCTTGATTCAGCAAAACCTGATGGTACCAGACTCCCATTTCTTATTTCCGAATCCGTAGATAACAGAGTTGTCGCTTCCTCTCCAACTGAAGTAAGTCCTTTTACTCCTTGTAATGACTCGGATAGGGAATTGGAATTTTTATTAAACCCCATTGGTTCACCGGTTGAAATTAAAATAGTTGGCACTCAATGGCTAGGAGCGCCAGTGCCTGAATTTCCATATGCAATCCCAATCTTACTTGTAAGCCTTGTTTCATTGCTTGCATTTTACAGAATAAGATCTGGAAAATGAAAACTCTACACCCATAAACCAAAATCTGACTAAGATGGCTTCGTAGAATTGATACGCAATGCTTTTCATCTCTCACGCAGTTTTAAAGATTACCGATGGTAAGACCATGGAAGGCGGTATCTCTTGTTGTGTTTCTAATGCTATCTACTTCTCTTGCTACGGCTCAAATGTCTAACAATTTGGTACTTACTCCACTAAAGCAGCTCAAATCAGGAATTGTTCAAAAGAATATTTCATGCAAACAAGGCTTTGAGCTGATACTAAAGTATGAAAACAGCTATCCTGTATGCGTAAGGCCACAAACAGCGCAAAAGCTTATTGAACGTGGGTGGGCGTTGTCCACACCATCAGACACAAGCAGTGCTTATAGTCAAACAGCTTTTACACCGAATCAGGATACATATTCAGTAACAACACCTCCTCAGGTGGTGGTGACCGATATTTCGTCAACAATGCCTGGCATGATAAAGATAGTATCTGTTGAGATGCATCCGTCCATATTGGAAGTTGGAGATGAGCCAGTCTTCGCTATTACGTTTAAGAATGTGTATGACAAACCAATTTATCTACATGGTGACTGCGCGTCTCCGACATTATCTTATGCCATACATCTTACATCTGGCGCAGTACAGTATCCGGGTCATAGCAGAACTTGTCCAACCCGGGCAGGAGTCGTGCAACCTAATCAAACATATACGCTACTCGGAGTCAGTTCTCCTCTGTTAGGTAATTACAAGATAACAGATTTGGGCAAGTTCGTAGTTGACGCGAAATTGAACTTGTTTGATGATTACTCTGGTAAAAAGATTGTTGAAACTATTCAATTTGACGTGATCGTAGCGGATAATAGAATCCCACATCACGAACTTGAATAAGCATTCACCTGTGCTTTCTCTTCTGTAGAAAACCATTTCTATTGACTAATTTAGGGTTCCGACTTGAATTTGGTCTATATGCTAAATTCTTATATCTTCAAATCATTCTCAACAAATCATAACTTAAGTCGTTAACTAGTTGTTGTAGATTTTTTGGTAGCTGTTCGAAATAATTTTTTTCGCAAAAGGAATGCTGCCGCTATTCCGAATATGAAAGTTAACAAACTTACCGTAAAGCCACTGATGAGATTTTGAATGTCCATGTCGATATTATTCTCTTGACAGCGTATAAGCTGTTGTCTGTCAATCTTAATAATCGTAATAATGACCCTCCTTGCGTCCTAAAAAACGGAGCAAATTATGGCATTACAATTTTGTTCCGTCAACGAACTTGCAAAAAATACTAGTTAATCAACTATACATCCAAGGAAATAATCTGTGATATGTGAATTAGAAGCTGTCATAAATTCAAAGGACAGACAACTGGATTTTAGGAGCATTCTGCGTTGTATTTCATGTCGGGCCTAGACATCCTCATAGGAAAATCGCTAGACGCTATAATAAGAGAAAATCTAGGCGAAATAACCTTACGTAGAGTTGAACAAAGGCTTTTTGAACGATATGGAATGGGTCTCTCTAAAACCATTGAAGATTTTCCTAAACTGGATAGTGTTCTCAGAGAATTTTTCGGGGGCGGGACAGAAGGCTTGGAAAAGAAGTTCTTAGATGGCATAGTTTCATTGGAACATTCGAAGGATAAGAACCAAGAATGGGTTACCATTGAAGATCCGATTCTTGCTACTTCAATTCTGACTTCACTTGGGGATGAAGATAAAGCCAAGATTCTAAACGCAGTACTGGGTGAGTCTAAGGTTATCTCCGAAATTCTTGAGACTTGTAATTTACCACAAACCTCGGGCTACAGAAAGGTGAATTCGCTAATCGAAAATGGTCTATTGGTTAATGAGGGATTCATGACAACACGTGATGGCAAGATAGTAAACAAGTACAGAACTGTATTTGAAAATATTCACATTGATATAGTAAAAAACAGTGTAATTATCAGGATTTTAGTTTCGCATCAATCTTTGAAAAATAGCTCTGTCATGCAAATAGTTTGTTCTAGTTGATTCCGTGTCATTGACTGACCTAAATACAGTCAGAAAGGGATTGGTAGCCTTGTCAGTAGAACAGACATTGTTAGAAATAGGAGGAGGGAAATTACTCAACGAGGTATTGACAATCTTGTTTGAAAAGTACCATTCATACTTACCCAACTGCTACGAAAATCCCGAATACTTAATCGGGGCCTGCAAAGAACTTGGAGAAGGTCTCTCCAAGGAAATTAGACGATCTTTAAGGAAAAGATTGGAGGAATTTTCCTACCAAGGTCAAATTGAGTATTTTCTTACCAGATTATCTGAGATTGAATATATGCGCCTACCAAACCCAAGAGTTAACTGAATACTATCGGTAGATAGCACGCCACATTCTTCCCTAAGTTTCAACAATTTTACAAAAATTTGGTACCAAGTGATAATTAGGACCTGATATTCTCATTAAGACTAATTCTATGCAGGACATCAAAGCCGCATCAAGAAAGAGAAAAAATATCAACGATACTTTGATCAAGAAAAAACGCCATAAATTCCATTTGATTTCCATTTTTGGCAAACCAATCTTAAATAATTCACAAGTTTCTATTGATTAGAGAAATGGAGCAGGATCTTGAAAAAATAGCAGTTGCTGCACGGTGTACTAACTCTAGTTGTAAATTTGACGGAATAGTCCTTATCCGCAGAGGAAAGTCAAAGGAGGAAAGTTTGAAACAAGAAGAATGCCCTATCTGCCATACTCGTGGTTCTTTTCAGTTAATATCATTTTAGTTTGTAATTGAAACGTATTGTATAATTCTTGATTTGTTGTGTACTAGATCTTTGATTTTGTATTGCGATATAACCAGCTCGATTTGTTCGCATTTCAGATCTTTTCGATCCCTTGAGTAAGTTTTATTTGCAATTTGTGTGGCAGTAAAGCATTATGTCATAGAATAATTGGACCGTCATATGTGGCTATAAGTCCGCTGCCTGCAAATCATAAACTCTTGTCAGAACAGATTTTTTCATGTGTAAGAGGTCAATATGTCATGTAGTTGACTATACACCGAGTTTTTAATAGCTAAAATCTTGTTTCAGTATGGACTTTATGCCTGTAGATAGTAGAGAACAGGAAATTATAAATCAGGTCCAACAAGTTACTTCCTCTCCGAAGATAGCAATCATTGCCGATAGACAAGGAGAGGTTCTCGAACTGGTAGTCAACGGACCAATGAGAAAGGTAGTAGACCTATGTGAGCTACCAGACATTGCAAAAATGATCTCAATGCGGTATGATGTTGAGAGCTATGATACTATTCTGGATGGCTTACAGACGGATCGAGGTATATTTACACATGTTCTTGTTCTTTCAATAATGATAGATGACGATAAAATTTTGATTGTACTAGTTCCACAAACTACTGATATGTCTGATCTAATTCATATTGGTGAACGAATAAAAAATATCAGCATATCGCCTCTATCAAACCTTATTGAAAGATAGTTAGTAAACCCGTCTTTTGCACCCAACCACGCACATTATGACTTGTTTGACTGGCGAAATGGAACGAATTTAATTGCCATAATTCCCTCTTTGGTCTACAGAATTTGAATCACACAGGATGAATAAAGGACATTTCAAGTAAGACATATTGGAAACAGTGTACTTGTAAAATCATATCATGATAGTCATTGATTGTGCGTATGACAACAAAATAGCACTTGAGCTAGGAAGTTATCTAACGGATAAAGGCTTTAGCGCAAAGACTGAGGGATCAAAGGTTACAGTAAATGATACTGATATAGAACAGATTCTAGGCTACTTTCTTAAGGAAACAAACCTACAAGAATACAGCGTACGTAAAATGGATTCCACAAATTTCGTTCTTGCTAAAGAAGTGCCTATTGAAGACTTTGGTTTTCAAAGATGTGAGATGTGTGGATACGTTGTATCAAGCGAGGAAGAATTAATGGTTCATAGAAGAGCACACGGGATTCAGCTCTTGTAATGAGATTGGGTCGAAAATACGACCTACCTTCCTGGCAAGGGATATTCAAGTAATTGGCGGCCTTTTCTTTCTGTCACACTTGCGGTGTCAGTTCTGCCCTCTTTTCTGACCATTTGTTGAATGAATCGCTCGAAACTTGCTTCA
>MNFB01000020.1 GCA_001917995.1 Thaumarchaeota archaeon 13_1_40CM_4_38_7
TTGAGGTGACAGTGTGTGAAAGCAGTCCTTCTCTCTGGAGGCCTAGGAAAAAGACTAAGGCCGATAACAGATTATATTCCTAAACCTCTAGTTCCACTAGACAATACACCCATAATAGAATGGCAGATAAGATATTTTAAGAAATTTGGCATAAAGGAATTTGTAATTTGTGCTGGTTATCGAAGTGATCATATAGTACATTATTTAGAGTCTAAGAATTTTGGGGTAGACATCATGTATTCGATAGAAAAAACACCATTGGGAACTGGGGGTGCAATAAGAAAAGCTCAACATCATATTGGTTCAGATAGTTTTTTTGTGATAAATGGGGATGTAATTACCAACCTTGATCTTAGGAAATTAAAAAAATACCAAAATGCCATAGCAGTTATCCCGCTACGGACTTCATTTGGGTTAGTTCATATTGATGATGGCAGGGTTCAAAAGTTCGAAGAAAAGCCAGAAATATCTCATATTTGGATGAACGCAGGAGTTTATCATTTATCAAGTAATGTATTGAGATATTTGCCAAGAGTGGGAAATATAGAAAATACCACGTTTCCGGCATTATCAAAAAAAGGAGATTTGAATGCAGTAAAGTACACTCACGTATTTTGGCATTCGATAGATTCACATAAAGATATTGAAGAATGTGTTGATGATATGAGATCTGTAAAATATAGTCATTTCCTGTCAGTAAAGTGATTTTTTTGCGAATTGCGTTTAGTTTTGGTTCTCTACTTTCAATTAATGAAATAATAGAATGTTCCACAATTTTATCCAAATACAATCCTGATTCTATTTGGATTCCGGAGACATGGGGGATGGAATGTTTTTCTATGATCTCTACAATATCGCAAATCGCAAAGAAGCCAAAACTAGGTACTTCAATTGTCAATATCTATTCTCGTTCTCCGACACTTATTGCAATGGCAGCTGTTACCATGGACACAATTTCTCAAGGCAGATTCATTTTGGGACTGGGTACTAGTAGTCAATCTATAATAGGTGATTGGCATGGCTTGAAATTTGTCGAACCACTGGAAAGAATGCATGAATATGTAAAGATAATAAGATTAATCATTCAAGGCGGTAAGGCAAATTATAATGGAAATCTATTTCAATTAAAGAATTTTAGTTTGTTAATAGAATCACCAAGAAAACAAATTCCAATATATCTAGCCGCAGTAAATCAGAAAATGATTGAACTGACATGGAAAATAGCAGATGGAGTGATTTTCTACCTGAGACCTATAAACGAACTTCAAAAGACTGTGGAAAAAATGCAACAAGTAAGAAAGATAGACGTAGCATGCCAGTTAATAACATCAGTTTCCGACGATGAAGAAAAAGCAATGAATAGAGCAAAAAAGACTATAGCATTTTATGTCTCCGTAGGAAAAATTTACCGAGAATTTTTGGCAAGAAATGGATTTCAAAAAGAGACAACTGCTATCTATGAAGCGTATAAAAAATCAGGGCTTGTGGAAAATTACAAAATGGTTCCTGATTTCATGGTGCATGACTTGACAATATGCGGAACTACTAATGAAATCAAAAAACAGCTATCAAAGTTTATCAGAGCAGGAATAAACCTACCAATTTTGCAATTTAATCCAATCGGAGATGTAAAAAAATCATTTAATCTTCTCATTTCTGCAATTGAAGGTGATATGAATTGAAAAAAGTTGGTATTGTTACAGGTGGAACTACAAAATTTACTAAAACCGATATTTCCATAGAGTCACTTTTGGTATCTGCAATCAAACAAATTTTTGATAATTCTTCGAACTTGTCTCAGAAAGACGTGGATGTGGTTCTTACATCTACGAATGCAAATAACAAGTATCTTGCAAATATAACATCTGAACTTTCAGGAATGGCTCCTAAAATTGCACATTCTGTGGAAAGCCTATGCAATTCAGGCACAAACTGTATTGTTTCCGCGTATGCCTACATATCATCAGGCCTTGCAGATGTTGCTCTAGTGGCAGGCGCTGAAAAGACAGACAGTCCAGGACTCGTATTAGATTGGGACAAATCTCGAGGTCAGTACAAACATCCAATTTACTGGTCATCAATGTTTACAAGTGCACACAAGCGGAAATTTGGTACGACGTTAGAGGATCTAGCATATGTTGGAGCCAACAATCATAGAAATGCGCTAGATACCCCATATGCATATTTTGAAAAACCATTTTCAGTCGAAGAGATTATGGAATCAAAACCTCTTACTGAAAACCTTCGACTTTTGGATTGTTCTATGCCTTGTAATGGTTCAGCAGCTATACTTCTTGCTTCAGAGAATGTCATAAAGAATTTTTGTGAACAGCCTATTTGGATGACGGGAATTGGTCAAAAAGCAATTTCTGCCAGCTTTACAAAGAATGACGACCTTACATCTATGAAATCTACAATACTGTCAGCTTCTGATGCGTATAAAATGTCAAAAAAAGCCGCTGAGGATATAGACGCGGCGGAACTGCATGATGCCTTTAGTATTTGTGAAATCATAGAGCTTGAAGATCTAGGATTAGTCCCAAAAGGAGAAGGAGGATCTTATGTCAGAAGATTATATGATACTAAAGACAGAAAGATAAATCCGCGAGGTGGATTAATCGGGACTGGTCATCCATTAGGTGCTACTGGTATAGCTCAGACAATTGAGATATGTCAACAGCTTCAGGGTAAAGCAGGAAAGAGACAAATTGATGGTGCAAAAACTGGCTTGATTCATAATATGTCTGCAGCTGCAACATCGTCCACAGTTTTAATATTAGAATCATGAACAAATTTGAACAAGAGTTGAGAAATGGTAATTTTGTATGCGGTGAATGTAGCAAATGTAATAAGCTAGTATGGCCTCCAAGCGATCTTTGTAATAATTGTTTTAATAATGTAAAATGGCGACCTATCTCAAAGATTGCAAAACTTGTAGAATTTTCTTCCAAAAATGATGAATATTTCTGCATAGCTGAGTTTGAAAATCAAATTAGAGTTATGGGTAAAGTTGAAAATATTCTAAATTTACACGTTGGTCAAACTTTGACTTTAGTAAAATGTGGTTTTGATGGTAAAGAAATATTCGTTTTCGGACTTGGTGACTAGACTGTAATGCTAAGCTAGATGCGATTTGGTTCCATGATATTGCGTTTTTTTGAAGATTCGTATGTGATCATATACCCCAAAGGAAAAGAAAACGTATGACCACAGTAAGAGAATATCTGCTGGGTGGCCTGTATAATAAGTATCAGTAAAAGTGGAAATTTGAAAAGCAGTATCGCCTGCAACATTTAAAATGATTGCGATGCAAACTAGGGACCAAGTAAAGTTCACCTCGCCTCTGAAAAATAAAATAACCCCAATCAAGGCAGGTATGAAAATTATAGAATCTATAATTGGATAACTTGTTGCTATGATGTTTGCAATTATGGAAACTTTAGGATCAGAATCATAAGCCATGTACACGCTTGGAAACATCATAGAAGCAGAAACTATGGTTGCTACAATCAACATTCTCTTAGTAGCAGCCTCTTTCACGGGTTTTATGTAGTAAATTAAGAAACACATCAAAAATGGATACCCTGCAAGGTAAAAGACATCAGCTAATGATGGAAATGGATCTGCGTGATATACAAGCTCGAGAACAGCCCATATTGTTTCAGCAATAAACCACGAAATTGATATTCCCAGAAAGAATAACCATGCTTTCCCATGACTTCCAGTTTTCCTAAATCTCAGAACAAGTATGGAAGATAGAATTACAAGAGTGCCTGCAATAGGGATAGAAACAAAATCAGTAACTATCTTTGCAGTTTCTTTGCCAAGAAATGTTGCTACTACGATAAGAAGGCCTATTCCTATGATACTGAGCAACAATGATTTTTGTATATACGCATTTCTAGAATTTACTTGCACTTTCTAGGCTCCTATTTTCTGAACTAATAGACATATTCCATCATCATCCATATTTTCTATAAGTTGTTCTTTGATAGACTTGACTATTGTACTAGAAGAGCTTCCAAATACTGTTTTTAATACGTGATCTAAATATTCTGGATGCTCATAACAATCTGGCAAGTAGCAGTGATATTCTTTTTGTAACTTATTTGTAACTTTATCTAAAACAGGTTTGCCTATATCTAAAAGTGCTTTTTCTATGGCAAAATTTGTTAGTGCTTTCATTACTTGTTTCTTATCGACATACATTTAGTTTCCCACCAAGGTGGTTACCTCAAATATTTCGAATTTGACCAAATGTATGTGAACAATAGCTTCAATGTGTAAACCATAGAAAATGAATCAGTCCACATTGCTATAATATTTTGAGGCGATTCACTGGGGCTCTTCATAAACAAAAGTAGCTGATCATCATCTTTTATAATAAAACATAAATCCTCTTTAATCTTCATAGGCAGTCTTTTTACTGCTTCTTTTAATCTTCCCTCAAAGATGTATTCTGTTTTTTTTGATGACGATGAAATAAGTTGTGGTTCTATATTATTAGACTCGCTTATCTTTTCAAGAAAACCAGAATGATAGAATTTCATGAAATCTTTCTCTGAAGCCAAGATCTGAATAGATTTTTTTGCACTAGAGACCATATCGTTTATCTTTCCAGTCATCTGATTTACTCCTTGTAACATCTGAAATTTCCCATCTTTGATATCTTCTTGATTTACTTTAAAGTTAGGAATTGTACCCCATAACTCTACCAAGTTTTTTTCTTGAGATTCTAAATTTTTGACTCTCTCCTTTTCTGCGTTTATCAGTACACCCATTGCTTTGTCAAGTGACAAGGCTGAAAATCTAATAGGATGCTGAAATGTTGCTGATACTATACCCTTGTTCTGCAGATTAGTAAGTAGATGATAGGTTTCAGTTCTTGGGACTTTGAGAGTTTTACTTACTTGTGTCGCTGTACTGGGTCCATATTTTTCAAGAAATAGGTATACTTTTGATTGATTTGCGGTAAGGCCAAACTTTGAAAGTTCATTTTTGAGTTTTTCCAAAAGCATTTCATAATCATATGCCTTGGATTCTGGTACAGCGTCTAGGATTGAGAAGTGTGTTACATCAGGTGGCATATTACCATACTGAATATTAAAAACTCTTTAGGTTCTGTGTGTAATTAGATAATACACACGATAAATTGTGCTTGCGTTTTTAAACTACCTAAGGTCATCAGTTAGAACAATGAGTTCATTTGTTAGAGCAAGAAAACTTCGTCTGTCTTCTCTTTTCAATGTACCTGTATATTTTGCCTGGATGGTTTCAAGTAATACTCGCACCAGTGGAACCAACGCTAATCCATTTTTTGAAGTGTCGTTTGATGTAACCACTTCCAATAAACCAGACATAGATTCTCTTGTTTTACGATTCTGTCTTGTGTAGTTCTCTAGTTCTGTTGTTTGTCGATTCATGCCATAACTAACCTTCTACTGCATAAAAGGTTGCTCTCCCATTTTTGGAAACATAATTGAGAAATATATTGAATGGTGTAACATTAAAACAATACAATTACAATTCTATGATGGAATTTAATTTTGCAAATGTTGAACGTTAACGAAGTTAACTTGTCTTAATATCGTATACTGAACTTTATCTAATTTTTTTAATTTATTAATCTCATCAAGATTTGAAAAGACATCTATATTTTCTAAAATTTCGTGAAATTGTGGATTACTTTCAAACATATGTAAATATGTTTCACTCCATTCCCAATTGCTTTGAGGGTTACAAGTATAGACTATCCAGTGATATTTCCCATCTATCTTGAATATGTCGAATGGATAAATCATGCAATCAAATGGCCTATTCTTATAGATTGAACATTTTTTCTGATTCGTGTCCCAAAATATGCAATAGGTGGAATTTTCCTGTTTTCTAAGAGTCTTTATTTTACTGCCTCGAATGGCGATCTCTGTTACATATCTCTCATCATCTTTTCCTATGGCTTTAATTCTCTCAATATCCGACGGAAAGAGAAGCGGCGATGTAAAGGAAGTGCAACAACCATGATGGGTGCATGACTGACACAACGTTTTGAAGGAACCTTTCTCTGTCTGTTTTTCTACAGGATTGATATATTTTTCAATAGATCCGAGCTTATTTCTTAGTAGGTAAATACCGATAGATGCAAAAAGAATCGATGTCAGATTTATTATGGTAACTGACTCATGTAAGAAGAGTGCTGCAAAAATAACCCCAAATGCAAAATTGCTAGAATACAGTAGGACCGTTCTGGTAGTGCCTATTAACTTTAGGGCTGTTAAGAATAGAAATGTGGCTATTCCAGTTCCGAAAATACCGAGGATAGCTATGCTTGGAAGTTGTACCGGGTCTACTTGAAACGGAATTTGAAATACTGCCATAATACATAAAACGAAAATCGCTCCAACAAAGGAAACTAATTGGGTGATTCTTTTGGGGTCTACCGTTCCAGATACGTACTTGCATAAAGTGATGTCCAAGGCACAAAACACTCCAGAAAGCAAGATTAGCAGATTTCCAAAGAGCAAGTCTGTGATAGTCATTTTTGATTGTATTAGTTCATATCCGATTGGTAGGAATATGATTCCCATTATTATGGCTAGGAAGGGCAAGACTTCTTTTCTATGAAGTCTTTCTCTGAAAACCATGAGGGCTATTAGGACTGAGAATATTATTTCGCCATTAGTTAGAATTGATGCATTTACAGCTGTGGATTCCTTCAATCCAAAGAAATATGCTACCAAGCCTGAAACTTCCGCTAATCCTATCAGGGTTATTATGATCAGATTTTTTTTACCTATTTTACGTATAGGTTCAGAGTCTTTTCTTATAGGAGTAAAAAACGCACCATTAATCAAGTAGATGATTGCCGCAAGAGTTAATGGGTTAAGTTCTATCCCAGAAGGGGTTGAATACGATAGAAGCGGTTTTGACAAGGAGTGAATTAATCCGGTGAGGGCAGCTGCAACAAGTATGAATACGTACCCAGAGCGAATCGAGTTTAGCTTCGTTTTTATGTTGATTAACTGTAATAATGACAAGTTATTTCCATTTTTGGAAATAACGCAGAACGCTTTTATTTGTTGTTATAATATGTGACATACATCTCATTTTATTCCTCATGTGATTAAACCAACGTAGAATGTCAGGCTTGGATAGACTCATTGCAAAATCCTTAGAATCAACGATTAGGGAAAATTTAGGAGAACAAACTTATGAAAAGCTAGGTAGAAGACTTTTTGAACGACATGGTATAGGATTTACACAAGCAGTTGAAGATTTCGAGAAATTAGATTCCGTTCTAAGAGAATTTTTTGGAGGTGGAGCGGAAGGCATAGAAAAACAGATCATCGATAAGATTGTCATCCTCGAAGAATCAAAACGCATGGACAAGAAATGGATAACAATAGAAGATCAATCATTGGCCAGGCTTATTTTGGAATCACTAGGAGACGAGGATAAGAAAAATATTATAAATTCAGTTATTGATGAGCCTAGAATAATTTCTGACATACTGGAAATTTCTAAAATACCACAAACATCTGGTTATAGAAAAATAAACACCTTGATCCAAAATGGCATGTTAATTCCTCAAGGATTTAGCACCACCCATGATGGAAAGAAGGTAACAAAATACAAATCAGTTTTCGAAAACATTAGTATCGAAATAGAGAAAAACAAAGTGATTGTCAAAGTACAACCGACACAAGAATCCATAAAAAATAGTCATATCATGCAGATAGTATGTTCACATTGATTAGCAATGTTTCGCTTAACGAAATCGCATGATAAGCATGAAATAGTTCCTGAAAAACTAGAAGAAAAAATAAACTACAAAATTTTTGGCTTAATTTTTGCAGCTGTAATTGTATTTCAGTTCTATTTATACACATACAAAAATCCGGATGATCCTCAGGTACAGTTAAATGCAACACTTGCTGATTTCATAACTCCACTTGTAGCTGGAATAGCTGCATTGTTTGTTTCTAAGCGATATTGGAATTCAGAAGTTTTTGGAAAATCGTATCTTGCATTGGCACTCGGTATGCTGATGAATGCGCTTGCAGAGATAATATACTACATATATGAACAACAAGGTCAAACCCCCAGCCCGTCAATAGCAGATTGGTTGTGGCTATCGTTTTATCCATTGGCATTTTATCACTTGGTGAAAAACATCGCATTCTTTAAACCAAAAATTAGTAAAATGGTAAAAAGTCTCGTAATCTTGCTACCTATTTGCATAACTGGCGTTTACGCCGTTTTAGAATATGGCCAGGAACAAGCTGCAGATACCGTATTCTTTTTGGGATTGGCGTATGTGGTTGGTTCTTCTGTTATACTCTCAGGAGCTATTCTTGGTGCAATGGTTTTTCGCCAGGGATTATTAGGGATCCCGTGGTTTATACTGGCAGTAGGTATAGTGATCCTAACTGTAGGCGACAATTGGTACTCTTACCTGGATATTTACGACCAGTATACGCTCACACATCCGGTCAATCTTCTATGGTATGCTGGGTATTTGGTAACAGCCTATTCACTTTACAAGCACAAAAAAATACTATAGAAAATTTTGATCATGGTCATTGAAGTGTGCGTATCATATGAATACATACATCTGCTATTATGAATTAAATTTCTGAACAAATTGCTTGGCAAAAGAAACAAAAGTACACAATTATGGTTTGATGGCTGGAATAATAATATGTGGCTTGGGATTTGGAATACTACTCAACTCTTCATGGAATGATTTCTTAACTCCAGGCTTCATGGAAAGTGGAATCCTAACATCGGTACAAATACCAGCACAAGAGTCTATGTCCAATGTATTGCATGTAAATGAAGTCAATAAACCAATAACATTACTTATATCACACCAAAATTCCCCTGTTGCATTTAACATTAAGATCGAAAACTCTCAGGGAACAATAATCTATAATGCAAACGTGGTTAAATCATCAGTTACATTTGTGCCAGATATTTCTGGAGATTATCTGGTATCGATTAAGAATCTTAGTGGCAAAGAAGCGATGGTGAATGTAAGTTATGGTTACACACAAACTTCTGAAAACATCACATTATTTTCGTTTTTATGGGTTTTCCTAATTCTTGGTGGAAATTACCTTATAATCCACACCTACTTTTCAGGTACAAGAAATCGATCTTATTTTACGCACTAGGATCGAACTTGATTAAATAACATTAATTTTACAAATATTAAGGAAATTTGAGAGTAGATTTTTCTAGTTCAAGTATGGGAATATACAATGACATGCTGTCACTGCCTATCTTATCCACAAAATTAAATTCCCCACTTAGACGTTTTAATTCTATGAATTTTTTGGATGGTTTATCTTTGGCAACTAAATAATGGACTATTGCCCCTCCAACTGTGCCTGTTTGTGCAAAAACTATGTGTTGATTATTGTAATTTATGTGATAAATCAGTGGTACTACGCCGAGCACAGATTGAGATGAATAAAGAATGACTTTCAACAGATCGTCATAATTACCATATTTCAGGTAAGTTGTAGAAGATTCAGTTGACATATTAATTCTTGTTACGTGGAATAATATTAATCCTGAGTATTTTGACCTCACAAAACTGGTATTGCTTTAATGAAACAACCTCGTAGGTATTAGTATAATTACCTAGTATTCTATATCTAAAAAACTGCTTAGAAATAGAAATATGATGTCGATTTTAGGATCAGAAATTAATAAACCGAAAGGAAAAACAATCAGAAAAAGAAGCAAATCGTCGAATCGTCGCATTGCCAGAACAAGAAGACAGCGTGGCTATAATTGGGAAGACACAATAGTTAAGCGGTTCAATTCCTTAGACACGTGGAAAGCGTTTAGGCTTGGTTCTCCAAGCGTAGGACTGCCAGATATACTTGCGGTAAGCACAAAAGAAAACACAATTTATACTATTGAAGCCAAATCTGGCACTACTACCACTTTACGAGTACCATATGATCAAATCATGCGTTGCCTCAAATGGATACATACATTTGAACTTTATAATACAAGAAAAGTGATTATAGCATTCAAATTTCTCTCAAAGAAAAGAATAGACACAGGGCAATACGAGCATCGTGAACTTAGGGAATATTACAAAGAATGGAATGAATCTACCCCAATAACAGATTTTGTTTGTACATATGATGGCAACACATACGCTGTGTTTAATGGTCAAAGACGTGAGTTAGAACTTAAAGATTACACGATGCCATTTCATATTGGAGTCTCATTTTCTCCATAAACGAATACTTCTTTAATCTGCACATGCAAGATAAATTAAATGAGTTTTGAAGATTTTGTAGACGAGAGGAGTCTTATAAGTCATGATGCCTTGGGAACAAAAGAAATTAAAATAAAACTATTAGAAGTGGAGGACGATGCTTCTGATCACGTATGGCGTTTTGGAATCAGAGTAAAAGTAAAAAAAATTCTTATCACAATAAAACACATCACTACTCAACAAGTAGAGGAAGGCGAATTTGATCTAAGGGAGATTGAAAAGGAGATGAAAGAAAAGCGACATTATAGTTCTACAAATAGATGGGTTCAAACGACCGATATCAAAAATGGATACATACTTAGCACCAGGCATTCCTCACTTTTAGCAGACGCTGTTGCATTAGATTACATAGTAATCTAAATTAAAGCCCTCAAAAGTGAGTTTTGTTTTATTAGTTTCCACTTAAAATTACTTGGTATTTTTTTTATTGCGCCATGAAACAATATGAAATTAACTCTTTGTATTCTTTGATCATTTTTGAAAATGAGTCTTTTCAGAAATGGCTTTGGCTTTAGGGTTAAGAGTAAACCCGATTTTTTTAGATGGCGTTTAAGTGAATCATAATAATCATGTCCTCTTGTTGGTTCAAAATATGGAATGATTTCAAGAGAAGGCTCTGTATCACGTATAACAAGAAGAGTGTTCTTGGATTTAATAAGAGCCCCCACGCATTTGAAAACAAATTTTCCATTAGCACACTTGCTGAATAAATCAAATAAATCCGAATTAATTTTCACCTCTTGTCTAAACGAATCAATAGGTGAACCAATTCTGAAGTATTTTCCCCTGTGATATACCAGTGGTTTCTTTGATGCATCATGACGTATGTATACAACTTGACCTACTATGATGACATGATCGCCAATCTTTTTGGATAATACTAGTCTACATTCTGCATTTATAATACAACCTCGAATTAATGGGATGTTGAGTTTCTTTGCCTTCAACAATTTGAATGCGTTAGAAATGTCTAGCTTGGCAATCTCCTTTCTAGAATATCCGCCTGCAATATTTACGGAATTTGTCTGATCTTCACTTGCCACATTTACTCCAAACTGCTTTGTTTCAAGTATGTTTTTTAATGTACTAGAACTTTCATGAATAAAAACTGCAATCAACTTTGGCTCGTAAGAAATTTGCATTGTCCATTCTGCAGCCATGACATTTTGCCCTTTAGACCCATTAGATGTAATCATGCTGACGCTAGTCATGAAATATCTTTGCGATTTTTCAGTAATTTCTCTATCCAATTTGATTTAATCGCTGTATTTACAGTATAGGTTCTTTATTTACGTAATCTGCACAAACGTGCCCTTTACAGAAAACTTTATGAAAGTAGAACTGAGAGTCCAAACATGATTAGTCAAGAGATAACGTTAAATGGTAAAAAATATCGTTTAACGTTAACAGACCAAGTACTATCTGATGTAAGAAGACTCAAAGCTCTGTATAATGCGGCGTATGAAGATCCTGAAAGCTTTGAGGAAGTAAGTTCCGCAATATCAGATACCATTAATCAAATAGCAAATGCCGTCGAGCCTTCTGTTTCTGACAGTGATTTGGACGGTTTAATTCAATCGGTAATGAAGGCAGTTGATGAAAAAAGCAAGGAAGCTGAGGACGCAAGGGCAAAACATGCTGAAGAAAAAGCAAAAGCAGAGAAGAGCACTTCAAAACCTAAAAAATCAAAAAAATGACAAAAGTTGGCGATTAATCATGAAAAGAACCCCATATTGGTTAAATGTGATAAACTCTCATAAAATATATGAAGACTCATTGCGAATGCGGCATTTGTGGCCATGTGACAGAAAAAGAATGCATTTCAAAGGAATGCAAGTGTTGCATTAACTTTCACATGCGTTCCGGTCCAAAACGATAATAATTTGTTTTTTTAAATTAATTCACTGAAATAGTAATGAAGCTGTTACTCTAGATTTAAATAAGTACTACCTAAATTTTCCATAATGCAGGCGCAAGCCTACCAAAAGTGTATTGAACCTACCTGCGGTTTGGAATACCCTATCACAGATATTCGTATAGAATGCGACAAAGGCCACATGCTTGATATAAAATATAAAACAATCCCACCTACTTCGCTAAAAGAAGTATTCTATAAACGTAGAGATCCCATGAGCAACATATTCAACGAAAGTGGGGTTTGGCGTTTTCGTGAACTATTGAATTTTTGCCAGATAGATACAGAAAACATAGACCAATGCTCAAAACGGTTGGTATCACTTGATGGTGCAGAAGGAAGACAGTCAAAACCGTATCACATGTCCAAAGTATCAAATTATGTAGGCGTACAAAACCTTTGGCTTCAACCTGAAGGATATAACCCAAGTGGATCTTTCAAAGACAATGGAATGACGACTGCCATAACACATGCAAAACTTGTTAACATCAAGAAAATAATTTGTGCGTCAACAGGTAATACATCCGCATCAGCTGCAATGTATGCTGCTAATGAAAATATGGAATGTGATGTCTACATACCATCTGGCGAAGTAGCCCCAGGAAAATTAGGCCAAGCTTTTCAGTTCGGTGCGCAAGTAATAGAGGTAAAAGGTAATTTTGATGATGCGCTTTCCACTTCACTTAAACAAGCAAGCCAAGGTGGAGGCTATACAGTAAACTCTGTGAATCCGTTTAGAATAGAAGGACAAAAGACAATTATTTTCAGAGCGTTGGAGTTTCTTGACTGGAATCCTCCAGATTGGATAGTTTATCCAGGCGGGGCTCTTGGAAATACTTCAAGCTGTGGAAAGTGCTTAATGGAATTGTATGAGTGGGGTTGGATAAAAAAAATTCCACGCTTGGCTGTTGTAAACGCCGAAGGAGCAAATACGCTGTACATATTATATAATGGAAAATTCGAGGATTCTAAATTAAGATGGAATAAAGGAAAACCAGACACAAGTTTGGTTAAACGATATTATGAATACATGGATAAAAATGGAATAAAACCAAAAACTAAGGCTACTGCCATTCAGATTGCAAAACCCGCTAACATTCTAAAAGGCTTACGAGCATTAGAGTTCACTAATGGTGTTGTCGCACAAGTCTCTGATAAAGAAATGTTGGATGGGATGGCTCTTGTTGGCTTAAATGGATTTGACTGTGAAATGGCATCAGGAGCTGTTCCAGCAGGAATTAAGAAACTTGTTGAACAAGAAATTATCAAAAAAGATGATACAGTAATAGGCATTTTAACTGGGAGACAAAAAGACTCTGGCATACCTGTGGATTATCATAGAAATGCAGAAAACAAATTCGCAAATCCGCCAAGAAGCTAATATTGTTCAGGTTCAGGAACCACTATTACTCTAGCCAAACTCAACTCACCCTTTACTGTAGATGCGATTGATTTCATTATCTTGCTAGTCTCATCTAATCTTGTTTCATTTGGTAATATTATGTGAATCTCAGCATTAAATTCACTTCCGACCGGTCTCAAAAACACATCTCTTGTTTTGATCTTGAAGCGTAAAAAGATCAATTGGCGAATATTGTCTTGAATTTGAGGATTATTCACAGCATCTACTAATACAAGCGTTGATTCTCGAATAGCTGTATATGCCATAAAAAAGATATATCCTGCAATTATCATTCCACCAATGGCATCCATGAATTTCAAATTCGTATAGGTGCTGAGAAATACACTGATAAATCCGACAAAAGAGGACGTGCCATCTTTGATTGAGTTTTTGGCGTCAAGCTTTAATGATATCAAGTTTGATTCTATTGCTACTTTTCTTATCACGAAAGCTCTGTGTAATGATATACTCCCTGCCGCAACAAGGGTAATCATTGTTAATTCAGGATAGTGTACATCTACATGATTGAAAAATGCCCCCACAGCACGGTAAATGATAAGTGAACCTAATACTATTATTATGATGGCGGCAGTAAATGCTGCCAAAACCTCAACTTTACGATAACCAAATGGGAATGAACTACTTCGTGGCTTCTTGATCATTACTATTCCAAACCAAACTATGAAAGAGATCATAGCGTCGGCAAGTGAATCTAAACCATCTGCAGTTAGAGTAATACTTCCTGTAAATATAGTGACTATTAGCTCTGCTATGCCTATTGCAGCAAGAGTTATTACCGATTGTTTTGCCGCAAGTTGTGCCTTATCTAGAATCTGATAACGACCTGTTGGTTTGTTTTCTCCTGAAGATCCCAATTTAGAATCTAATCTACATTAGCTTCGAATCGGAGATTTTTAAACAATATGGAATTATTGCTTCCTAAAATGGTCTTCTAACAATCTTTTCTTATCCTCCATATGGAACAACTCTTCAGTATGTTTGAACGCGTCTTCTCTTTTTCTTTTGAAGAGCATTGCCTGCATGAGAAGATGATTTTCTGGAACTACAATTCCAGTCTGATCGTCTGAGTAAGTTAATTTTACTGTATCATCTTGAACTTCAATAAGATCTGCGTGTATGTGAATCATGTTTGTGTCTTTGAAACCAAATTTTATTGATTCTGCAAAATCTCTTATATCTTTAGTTCCTTTTGCGTCATATAACGTGGCAACTCCATACTCGTTTTTGTATAAATTGAGAATTTCTACTGCGCTGGGAGCCTGTCCATCAAATCTTATGTCCATAAGGTGAACATGCATTTGCCTTGTAGGTATTTTGAATACACGGATAAATAATGGAGTGTCTGAACCCATATAGCTTTTTACATCTTCATTGTGATGTGGTTTTCTAGTCCACTCTATGGAATCTTTGACCTCCGTCTTTGAATCTTCAAGGTCTGCCCACCTTCTAAGAAGTGTAGCGTCAAATCTTTTTATTTTTCTGCCATATTTTTCTTTGAGAGGTTGAAGTATTCTTCCCATACCAGTAACGTTACAACTTCCCTGCATTACATATGTTTTATCAAATGCCTTCTCATAATTAACGCGAGAGTTGAAAATTAGTTCGGCTACCGCTTTGTTTCCAGTAATCTTTTCCCCCCCTTGAAAAATAGCTCTAATATTCTTAGGCTCGTAGAGAGTTTTCTTGTTTGTATAACCTACTCCGCCTGGGGCAGCATCAATTACAAGGTCACACTCTTCAACTGCATTTTCTATTGTTCCAGATATCTTGAACCTCTGGAACACACCAGTCTTATCTTTTGGAACATAAACCTTGAATCCTCTTGATATGGCATCTGCTACTTTTTCATCAGGAGAGTACTTACCCACACCTGTAATCTCTATGTCCGAATCATCTGTTATGAATTGTGCAATTCTGCTACCTATTGAGCCATAACCATTTACAAAAACTCTTTTCATGATTTTGTGACAAAAAATCCCTCTTATTTAGATACTCCTGATAAGAACTAAATAATCTGTGCACGGGGTGTCTTTATTGAAAGTTCATTGGCCATCGCTTGGAATGGGTGCTGGCATATCGGCCGGTGTGATAATAGCCATGTTTTTTGCATATGGGCTTGGAATTGAAAAAAATCAAGAACCAACAACTACACAGCAAGAGAGCGTAACACAAAAAGAAACGCTTGGTTTGATAATAGATAATGGTTCACCTGTTTTAGGGTCAAAAGATGCACCTATTACAATGATAGAATTCGGAGATTATCAGTGCTTTTATTGCAACAAATTTTATCATACAACTGAACCAGACATAATGAAGAATTATGTTGATACTGGCAAGGTAAAGTTGGTCTTTAAGGATTTCACTATAATTGGCCAAGATTCGGTAAATGCAGCTCATGCAGCACATTGTGCTCAAGAACAAGGAAAGTTTTGGGAGTATCATGATACATTGTATAATAATTGGGCAGGTGAAAATACTGGCTGGGCATCATCCAAAAACTTACTTGGGTTTGCAAAACAAGTGAACCTGAATGAAGAACAGTTTAATCAATGCATGATTCAGGCTAAGTATACGTCAATTGTACAAGGAAGTGTATCTAATGCGAGGGAACTTAGCTTGTCTGGAACTCCGGATTTTTTTATAATCGGCACAGATAATTCCGTCACAAAGGTTGTTGGAGCACAACCCTATGAGGTTTTTGATGAGATTTTTAAATCCAATCTAGGTAAATGAAAGGCTTCTTAGTCCACGACCTTAAAAATTTCATATTTTATGTAATCTTTGCAAACCAAATCTTAAACCATGAAAAATTTTTCATGCATACACGTAAAAAAGTGAATAAAAACTATGATTACACCAGATCAAATTTGACTCTCAAAATGCTTATATTTGTAACACCGGAGGTTTAGCTGTTGGCTGCAGGTATTGATGATATGGCCATCTACATTCCGAGGTTATTTGTAGACGCTAGGGATTTTGCAAAAGCCCGTGGTATGGACCCAGACAAACTTCAACGCGGATTGGGAGTATCGAGAATGGCAATTGTAGATACTAACCAAGATCCAGCATGCATGGCAGCTAATGCCTGTTTGAGACTAGTGGAGAGAAACAAAATCGATCCTAAGGACATAGGTAGACTTTATGTTGCAACAGAATCTTCCCTTGATGAATCTAAGGCCATGAACTCTTATGTCATAGGTATGTTGGAGCAAATTTATGGTGATGGCTCTTTAGAACATTGTGGCGGTATAGAATGTAAGTTTGCATGTGTGAGCGGCTCATATGCGCTGTACGATAATTCAAATTGGATACGAGCTGGGGAATCTGAGGGCAAATATGCCATAGTTGTCGTATCAGATATTGCGAAGTATGACTTGGGTTCTAGTGGCGAATACACCCAGGGAGCAGGGGCAGTCGCAATGTTGCTAAATGATAATCCCAGAATTATGACATTTGATCCTAAAGTAACCTCGACATCAATAAAAAACGAATATGACTTCTATAGACCGTTTGGCAAGGAGACACCTATCGTTCATGGACAATATTCTAATTTGCTGTACATGATTCAGGTAAAGAAAGCATTAATGACATACAAAGAAAAGGCATTGTCAACCGGTCTAATTAAATTAAAAGAGAATGAAACAATTCTCGATTACATAGATTTCGTAAATATGCATCTTCCTTACAGTAACATGGGGAAGAAAGCGCTTGCATACCTTCTACGACACGAGTGGAGGAGTCTTCCTCGCTGGAAGAAAATAATTGATAAAATGGGCATGCCGGAGCCTACACCGAAAGACCCACGAGGAACCATAGAGTCTGTTCTAGCCGACGAGGAATTCATGCAAAAAGATCATGAATTTACCAAGAGGTTTACCATGGTAGAAGAATTCCAAGAAGTATATGATTCCAAACTCGCTAGCTCTCTTATAGCATCTAGAATGGTAGGAAACCTTTACACTGCCTCTCTCTACATGGGATTCCGAAGCTGCTTAGAGTTTGAATTCCAGAAGGGTACTGATTTGGGAGGAAAAAGATTTGGATTTGGCTCTTACGGTAGTGGTAGCAGTGCCATGGTCTTTAGTGGTGTGATAATGCCAACTTACAAGGAAATGGTAAAAAACATGAATCTAGAATCAGAAATAGGAAACAGGATAAAAATCTCTCTTGAAGAATATGAAGAAATTCACGAAAATAAACGAGGCCTTAATGAGAACATTCTTGACAGTAAAAAAGAATTTGTTCTAGTTGAAGTGGAAAATGCACCAGAAATGCGCGGTCAGCGTAAGTATGTTTTCAAGGAATAATTTTATAAAAATTTTAGATCAAAATTATCAACTAAAAATTAACAAAAAATATATAAATCAACAATTTACACAGAATGTATGGAAGAGCGTACAATGCCAATTTGTTTTACTGCTGAGCAGTATAATAAAATTGAGCTAGTTGCAAAGCAAAAGGGAATGCTAAACACAAGCCAGCTTGTTGAAGAAGTTTTGTGTAATCTATAGAACACACAAAACTCTTTTTTATTATAAGCTGTCAGCATAGCTTTTTTAATGAATAAAACACAATCTGAAATGTGAATTTATTCTTGCGAAAACCTGTTGTATGTAATATTTGTAAAAAAGAAATTAACCACAAACACAGGCCCAAGCGTGAGTGGCAGATAGACGGTCTTCTGTGTGGAGATTGTTATGTAGACCAGATGAAAAAGTTCTACGAATTAAGCCGAAGACAACAATGCGTGATCTGTGCAATAGAAAAGGATGTACCTGACATGTGGGAGCCAAGATACCAGTGGAATATGAAAGGATTGCTTTGTAAGACATGCTTTGATAAAAAAGATGAAGAATACAAGAAATTGAAAACGTTTTGCAATATTTGTGGTAAGAAGCTTGGCATGATTCGGTATAATCCAAAAAAGAGGTGGATTGTGAAAGGTCAGCTATGTAAAGAATGTTGGGATTCGAAAAAGGCAAAGTTGGGATAGATGCATCTCTTTAAAAAATACAGATGTGACAAGTGTGGAATTAAATTCAGACAGCAAGAAGAATTAATGCAACACGAACAGATTACTCATAGCGATAATAAAATTTATGATTGCAACCAATGTGGCCAGAATTTTTCAAGTATGGAAGAGATGCGAACCCATTTACAGAGATTTCATACTTACACGGGAAAGAAAGATTCCTAAAATGCCTTCACTGTCTTTACAACTGGGGGTCTAACCTTGGTAAACACTCTGAATCCACAAATGCACTTTATTTCAGGTAATCTTGTGAGCTCTGATTGGCTTACATGTGTACCACATCGCATGCATGCATAAGCCACGCTGAAATTTGCTGGTTTTTCTTCTATTGTAATGTTGTCTTGATTTGGCTCAGACATATTTTGCCAATAAATTTTCTCTAATTTAAGGCTACCAGAATTATTTCAAGGTTAGTTCAATGTATACATCATTAGGAATTTTGATTCTCATTAATTGTCTGATAGCCCGATCATCAGCACTAAGGTCTATCACTCTTCTATGAATTCTCATCTCCCATTTCTCATATGTGTGAGTTCCTTGTCCACAAGGCGATTTTCGAGTGACTACATTGAGTCTTTTAACGGGTAAAGGGGTTGGTCCTTTTACTTTAACTCCAGTTTTCTCTCCTATTCCTTTAATTTCACTACATACCCCATCGAGCCTTTGAAGACTTGTACTGGTCAATTTTATTCTAGCCGTCTGGGTCATTCAGATCCCTATTTTGTGTATTTTTCAGTGATTTCTTTCACTACGCCGGCAGCAATTGTTGCGCCCATGTCTCTGAGGGCAAATCTTCCAAGTTCTGGAAAATCCTGAAATGTCTCAATTGGAAGTGGTCTAACAGGTTTTATTCTGACTATTGCAGAATCGCCCGCCTTCAAGAACTTTGGATCTTTTTCTTCAATTGCACCAGATTGCGGATTGATCTTTGCTTCAAAAGCAACAATTGTTGCTGCCACTTGGGCTGTATGTGCATGCATTACTGGTGTGTATCCGGGCGCAATAGCTGTTGGATGATGAATCACTATAATTTGCGCGCGAAATTCTTTTGCAACATTTGGTGGATTATCAGGGGATCCTATGACATCGCCTCTTTTGATGTCTTTTTTTTCGATTCCTCGGAGGTTAAAACCAATGTTGTCGCCTGGTTCGGCTGATTCTAATTGCGTATGATGAGTTTCAATGGATTTAATTTCTCCCGTGGCACCAGATGGCATTACGACAACTTTCATTCCTGGTTTTGCAACTCCAGTTTCAACACGTCCTACGGGTACTGTACCCACACCTGTAATTGTATAGACATCTTGTACCGGAATTCTCAGTGGTTTGTTTGTTGGCTTGTCTGGAACTTTGAAATCGTCAAAGGCCTCATAGAGTGTTTTCCCTGTCCACCAAGACATATTTGTTGATTTTTTTACCAGGTTGTCGCCTTTCCAACCCGAAATTGGAATTATTTGTATGCTTTCAATTTTGTAGCCTACTGATTTCAGTAGTTTTTCTGCCTTGTCTTTTGCTACCTTGTAGGATTGTTCTGAATAATTACTGTCATCCATCTTGTTAACTGCAACTACCAGTTGACCAACCCCGAGGGTTCTAAGTAAGAAAGCATGTTCTCTTGCCTGGCCCCCAGGTGCAACGGCTGTATCTGTCTCACCTTCCTTTGCGGATAAAACCAGAACTGCACAATCTGCTTCTGATGCTCCAGTGATCATATTTTTGATAAAGTCTCTATGTCCAGGAGCGTCAATTAATGTAAAGAAGTATTTTGGGGTTTCAAACTTTTGAAATGCCAGATCTATGGTAATGCCTCTTTCTCTTTCATCCTTGATATTATCCATGACCCAAGCGTACTTGAAGGTATCACCCTTCCCAGTCTTTTCTGACTCGGCAGCGTGTTGAGCAATTGTTCTTTCATCGACCAACCCAAGATCCATCAATAAATGGCCCATTGAGGTTGATTTTCCGTTATCAATATGTCCTACAACTATCATGTTTAAGTGTGGTTTCTTGCTTGCGGCACTCATGACGAATCCTACCTGACATGGGCTTTATTACCATTTCGATTTTTTGAAATTGTTTTGACCAAATTTTGAATAAATTGTTGATATGGTTATTGTCAGCAAGTATTTTTCACATACTATAAATCAAAGTATTTTATGATTAGAATAATGAAAATAACTGTAACAGTAATCAAAGCTGATGTAGGTGGCATTGGCGGACACACTAAACCAAGTGATGGCCTCATAAACGCGGTAAGAAATGTTGTAAGACCCCAAGTGAGAAGTGATGGCAAAGGGCTTTTGATCGATTCTTACATTGGATACTGTGGTGATGATATTCACATAGTCATGACGCACATTAGAGGAGTAGACAATAGTGAGATCCACCAACTTGCGTGGAAAGCATTTGAAGCTGCAACCAACGTGGCAAAAAATGAAGGGCTTTACGGAGCAGGTCAAGATCTTCTAAAAGATTCCTTTTCTGGAAATGTAAAAGGAATGGGACCAGGAGTTGCAGAAATGACATTTGAGGAAAGACCAAACGAGGCGTTCACAGTCTATGCTGCTGATAAAACTGAACCAGGTGCCTTCAATTATCCATTTTACAGAATTTTTGTTGATACACTCAGCAATACTGGACTTATTGTAAACAGAAACTTGTCAAGAGGAGTCAAGATAAATGTCATGGATGTAGAAAAAGGCAAGATTGCTCAACTTCACATGTGGGAAGACAAACCTACTCTTGAAGCTGCATTGATGTATCCTGGAAGATATGTGATATCTACTGCTTATACTAAAGATAATCAGCCAATTCTTGCTGCATCAACGGATAGATTGCATAACATAGCAGGAAAATATGTTGGAAAAGATGACCCAATTTGCATCATAAGAACTCAGAAAGATTTTCCTGCCACGGAAGAAGTGGGCGCCGCTTTTAGTAACCCTCATTTAGTAGCAGGTAACACTCGCGGAAGTCATCACATGCCATTGATGCCTGTCAAGATAAACTCGCCTGCGAGCATCAACTTTGCAATACCGATTGTTTCTGCGCTTGTCTTTAGCATGCACAATGGAAAACTAGTTGGACCTGTAGATGGGTTTTCTACTGATGATTGGGATTACATTCGAACAATAGCTACCAAAAGAGCAATTGCGATAAGAAGTCAAGGTTTCATTCATCCTGCAACTCTTGTTCCATCAGAATTAGAATATGCAGAGGGATATAGAGCGAGAATGAGTGTGCTTTGGAATAAGATGAGACCTTTGCCTAGAACTAAAAATCATTATCCGCAAAGACTTCCACAACATCAAAAGCAAGCGAGTCGACATGCCAGACCAAAACCACCAGTTCCACAAAAACCAGCCTCACAACCAAAGTTAACAACAACAGAACAGCAAAAATCTGAAGCAAATGTTGGGGCTACCAAAGTAAAGAAGATAAGAAAACCAAGAAAAACAAAGACTTCTGAAACAGGCAAACCGAAGTAAAACCAAAGGATCTAAATCTTCACAATAATAATTTTATCCATGCTTTTTATGATTACAACTTTTATTATACAGTTTTCCACTTAAAGCATTGGTAAAAAAAGTTCAGATTCTTATTGTGGGGAATAATGAGAATGGTTCTACACCTGAACTTGAAAAAGTAGCGTACGAAACAGGTATAGAAGTTGCAAGATCAGGAGCGGTGCTTATTTCTGGCGGTCTTGGCGGGGTCATGAAAGCTGCTTGCCGAGGAGCAAAGGATGGTGGCGGAATTACTGTGGGAATTATTCCTCAAAATGATTCGTCTTTTGCAAATGAATACTGTGACATAGTAATATCAAGCGGAATAGGACTTGCAAGAGATTTTCTCACAGCGTTATCAGCAGACGGTGTCATCATTATTGGAGGGGCTTCAGGCACTCTTTCAGAGACATGTGCAGCGTACATGCATAAAAGGCCCATAGTAGCAATAAAAAATACGGGTGGAATTGCGGACAAGTATGCTAATCAGTATATGGACCACAGACAGAATGTGAAAATAATTGGCGTATCTACACCAAAAGAAGCGGTAAAGACAATTTTAGGTAAAATTAACTCTGAACAGAAATAAGATACGAATCTGGTTCGTAGAAACCGCCATAATTTTTGGCAAGAGACTGCAATTCTCTGATGACATTTGGTAGTCCAAACTGTTTTGCAGTTTCAAATATGGGTTTTCTAAGCCCCATTCCTAAATTGAGAGCTTTTTCTATCTCTTGAATATCACTTACCTGATTAGTGATAAGCCAAGCAGTATTATTTAGAATAGTACCCAAAAGTTGTATTGGATTAAATTTCTTTGCCAATTCTTCAGATAGATTAATTCTCTCATATTTTTCCCCAACATATGTGTAAAAGCCAGTGCCGCTTTTTTGGCCAAGTCTTTTCTGATCAAATAATTGTTTGATCAAAGGATGAGGATTAATGACTTTCTTGTCACGAGAATACATCTCAATTGTTGCTTTATGTATCACATCCAAACCCGTGAAATCAGCAAGCTCAAAGATCCCCATTGGGAAGTTTAGACTAAATTTGATAGCAGAATCTATTTCTGTCATGGAGGCATTAGTCCTATCCATGGCCCACGCAGCTTCATGAACAAGTGGAATGA
>MNFB01000042.1 GCA_001917995.1 Thaumarchaeota archaeon 13_1_40CM_4_38_7
TGGTTCACTCCAGAGATAGAATATGCACCGACTACAACTGATGTAGAGCCAGTCATTGTGACAACAATGTTTCCAGTACCACTTGGATTTGTCAGGTACCAAAACTCGGCATCATTGTTAGAGAAGGAGGATACTGCACTTGTTAGCTGTACACCGCCAAATGTAACTGAGGTTACGGGACTATTGTTTGCCTCTACACCGACTACGAGCAGACGATTATTGCCTGTTCCGGCATTGAAGTTGGAAAGGGTGATTTGATATGGTGCTGATGATACGGTACCTGATGTTGACTGGATACCGTTTAAGACTATGGAACTTGTAGTGGTATTGCCACTTGTAGTTGCACTTTGTGTAGTTGCAGAAGCTGTATTTGATGGTGTACTTGTTCCAACTGAATTTATCGCAGATACACGGTATGAGTAAGTTGTACTTGGAGATAATCCAGTATCAGAATATGCTGTTCCAGTACTGCCTGTGTTTGATACTAGAACAGACCAGGTAGAGCCGCTATTTGTAGAACTCTCAATCTTGTAACCCGTTATTGCAGAACCACCATTATCTGTTGGAGCAGCCCATGAAAGATTGATTTGTGAAGATGAGGCTGCTGTTGCTGTCAATCCTGTTGGTGGTTGTGGAGCCGTTGTAGATGATGATCCGGTATCAAGATCTGCTACTAAAGTCGCAAAGTATGGCGGCACAGAATCCCAAGGATTTGGCAGGTTATCGTTTGTGATATACGTGTATCCCACATAGCTTGATTCGCTAGTCAGAAATGACTGAGATATCGTACCTACTCCATACGAGAGTGTTGAAAAGTTACTTTTATCGTAATTTGTATACCAGCCTCCAAGCGAGGAAATACTTGGTAATCCTCCGGTTTCGTAAATTACTATATTGTCTACGGTACCAATGTAGCTTGTCAGGGTATCAGTTCCTGGGTTTCCAACAGTGAATGTAAGGCCTTGTGATTTTGCATATTGACTCAAATTGTAATAATGACTCTCATCACCAGGCGCATTTGACATCTCATCGAAGAATATACCATTTAGACTGTACCAACTCTTGTAAGTATCAATATCTGCATCTACTGAACCTGTACTTCTTGAGCCATATCCAGTAGCCACATATCCTAGGACTACAACACCTGCTGAGTGTAGCTTTTGTATTCCGGTTACGTAATTTGCATCTTTGGAACTACCAGGGCCATTATTAGGATTGATTATAGCTACCACAGGCACTGAGGGATGAGCAATCTTTGCTTGTGCAACAGTATCCCAAGTACTATCTGGATATGTGTACAGCGGAACAATTACTCCTGTTGTGGTAGCAGCTAGTGCATAATGTGAGGAAGATAAAAGCGGAACAGAAATTATCATAAGAATAGAAAGAATCCAGACGAATTTTCCTGATGATTTTTTTATCAAATTATTATAGTAGAATCTTCTACGTGATAAAAGACTAAGCTTGTAAATCTCGATACATACTAGATCGGATCCGTAACCTTGTCTGAGCCGCGAACTAACAGAGCTCATAAGAGTTAAAAGCCATAAGAATGTCATATAATATTTTTCTATCATACCCATTTAGAAGAATTTCTTAATCAATAAAAGACATACGGACGAAAAACATGTATTCAAGTTACAGAATCGAACTTGACTATAGAAGATTATACCATAAGTTAATTACAATTTTTCTGTGTTAATACAAATAAACTAAGAAAAGATGGTAAGGGCGTGGAAAAAGTAAAGGTCCTAGTTACCGGCTCTGGCAGCATAGTTGGGCAAGGAATAATAAAATCGCTAAAACTGGCAAATAACAAGAAAGATAGCAATCTCAAGTATGAGATTGTTGCCGCTGACATGAGTGCCTTGTCTGCAGGTATATATAGAAGCGATTTTGGCACCTTGATTCCACCTGCCTCATCTTGCGATTATATTGAATTCATTGAGAGGATATGTAAAGAACTAGGAATCACCGCAATTTTTGCTGGCTCTGATGAAGAGCTATTACCCCTTGTGCGTGCAAAAGATCAGCTAGAAAAAAAAACTGGCACTTTAATTCTTACAAATCCCAGTCAAGTTATATCCATTTGTATGGACAAATGGAGAACTTTTGAATTTCTAAAGTCCAATAATCTACCATTTACGGAATCTGCATTACCTGAAAGCAAAGAACAGTTTGTTCGCGATTTTGGTTTTCCAATATTTGTAAAACCAAGACAGGGTCACGGTTCTCTACATTGTTACATCGCAAATTCGAAAGAAGAGTTAGATTCCGCAATCTCAGCAATCGAAAAAGCCGGATGGTGTCCTATTTTACAGGAATATCTTGATGGCCAAAATGGTGAGTTTACCTCTGGGATTACGGTAAACAAAACAGGTAAGAAAATAATGTCATCAATTGCAATGAAGCGTACAATAAAGAGTGGTCAGACGTACAAAGCTTTTGTTGATGATTTCAAGGAGGTCCGTAAATCTGCAGAAAAAGTTGTCATAAAATTAGGAAGTACAAATGCAGTTAACGTCCAAGCAAAACTAATCAATGATGAGGTAAAAATATTTGAAATTAATCCACGTTTTTCTGCTACATTGCCAATTAGAGCAGTTGCAGGCGTAAATGAGCCAGATATAATTTTTCGAAACAATGTATTAGGTGAAGAAATAGAGATTGATAGCTATCAGAAGCTTGTGTGCATGAGGTATTGGAATGAAGTATATGTTCCTTATTCTACTTATGAGATGACTCAAAAAGTAGGAAAAGTGGAAAAGGTAAATTCATTCACGGTTGATTATTTTTAAGCTCAATTTTAGACAAACCTTGCATGCCACATACTTCCTATGTGTTTGAAGATTTTTAGAATATACAGTATAGAAAGAATCGCTGCTGTTATTGATGACGCCAAGTAGGCAAGAGTTATGTTTTCAATCCCTGAACGACCCAGCATGATCCCACCAGCAATGACTATAAACGCCGATACCATTGCTATAATTGCAATAGATTTTCTTTTGTCAAGCATCATTAGGAATAAACTATTTGCAGAAAAGATTGACATGAACACATTTCCAATTGATGCCAAATGCAATATTTGGATGCTTTCATGGCTAAATCCATTAAGAGGGAGAATTTGAAACGATAAGAAATTGAGTATGGTCATGGTACCTACGGAGGTTACTAATGAAATTGTTAGCAGCCTTTTGTAGGTACTTTGCAAGAATTGATTAATTTTTTTCATATCGGAAACTTTGAGTGTTACAGCAAGGTTATTTACTCGCATAAAAATTGGCGACATCATTACATATTGTATTACTGATGTTGGCAGTAGGACTACTAATGCCAGGTCTGCACCACTGTGATATATCGAATTAAACCCTAGTGGCAAAATCACGCCGTTTGCTGTAATCAATGGGTTGAAACTCCATGAGATTATTCTATCAGCAAACATCATGACGAAATAAAACGTGCCAAATAGAAAAGATGGTAGAGTCTCCCATAACTGAACAATAAACCTCGATCGTATAGTCTTATCAGTTCTGCTGATAGGTCTGAAAAAGTGTGGTTTTGCTACATCTGTTTCAGTAGATAGACTTGTTACAATTATTCTGTAATGATTATAGGCAGCAAAACCTGATAAAATTACAAAAGCAACTGCGAGGCTTGTAAAGTATCGTTCTATGTTTCCTTCTATGAGTGAAGCGGAGAAAAAATAAACTAAAAGCAGAGAAGCAAATGCGCCTGAGTATGAAAGAATCAAATGTCCAAGTTTTTTTAATGCATAAATTATCATGAAACTTGCTCTATGAATTGCAATTGTCACTGTGCTTACGATAGTGATTTCGATTAATCCATTTGGTAGACGTTCGAAATATGCATAAGCGTAGAGGCCTAAGACTGTCGCACACAAAATTGCCGATAATAAACAGTAACTTCGTTTTAGTAATCGTTTTACTTCGCCTATGTTAGTTTGCTCATGATAGAATCCAAATAATCTAGAAAATATTTGCAATAATCCTTCTGAAATAAACAAACCAAGAAAGACTCCTATCACAAATGCTGTTGTTATTTGGATTGGTAACCCCCATGCCATCCATAACGATACACCTGTCAAAGACAACAAGACTAAAGAGCCAAGCCAAGGAAATATCATACCCACAGCTTCTACAACTCTTCGGGTTAATCCAGGAATTGGCATTGTAAATGATTTCAGGAATTTCTCTTTGTTTTCGCCCTTGTTTTCATATACATCTAGAAAAGAATAGATGTAATTTGCAAGCGCATAAAGATCTCTGAATCCATTTTTCATTACAAGGCTCTTAGCATATCCTAATACTTCAAGTAAAACAACTATGTCTGCAACATTGTTGACATTAGGCTGAACCTCTATTATAGAGCGAGCGGTTTTTTGTCCAAATAATCTTGCTTCCCTTGGTAATTCCTCCGCAGTATTATCTTCTGAAGTGAACATACCATATTCACCTCTATATATGTAACGCTTCGGTCGTAGATGATCTGAAAAACTCTACCACTTCGTTTAATCCTTCAATGATAGAGGTTTTAGGTTTGAATTCTAGTATTCTTCTAATTTTGTCAACTGACGCTAAACCAAACTTTATGTCACCAGCTCTAGAGGGTCCAAACTTATGCGTAATGTCTTCTGTTTTTGTAATTTTTTTCAGTATCGTTAATAGTTGTAAAATACTTGTAGAATTGCCAGTAGCTACATTGAATGTTTCACCTGCAGCATTTTTTGATTCCATAGCAAGCATGTTTGCGTGCACAACATCTTTAACATTCACAAAGTCTCTTGTTTGTTGACCATCACCATGTACGATAGGAGTTTCTCGTCGTAATAGTTGATTTACAAAAACGGTAATGACTCCACTATAATCATTTAATGTCTGTCTTGGCCCAAATACATTGAAATATCTAAGAGAAATAGATTCTAATCCATATGTTGATTGATAGGCATTTAGGTAATTCTCTATCGTGAGTTTTGACGCACCATAGGGTGAAAAGGGCCGGCATACCATATCTTCGGAGGCATGTGTGCTTTTGATTATTCCATAAACCGCAGCTGAGGACGCAAACACAAATCTCTTTACTCCTGTTTTTACACAGAAATTCATTATTTCAAGCGTCATGTTCACATTTGTATCATGAACTACCATGGGTTCACTAACTGATCTTGGAACACTTGCAATAGCCGCTTCGTGAAATACAACGTCAATGTCGTTTATGCCTGAAAGCAAGTCTTCCATTATTCTGGCATTATTGACAAACACGTGTAATAATTTATTTTTTTTATGCTGAAACAGATTGTTCAAAGAACCAGTACTTAGATTATCTATAACGTAAGTTTCCACATCTCTTTTAATGAGTTCATCCACTATGTGACTCCCAATAAAACCAGCACCGCCAGTAACAACTGCTTTTGAAATTTTCCTCATTGGGCTACTCCGTTTGCTAGTTCGGATTCTCTTTTTTTCTCACTTAGTGAATCTTCTGGGTATTTCGTACCATAAGAATTGATCAAGTTAGCGTACTCATTTCTGAACTGTTCAACACATTTAGAAAGAGTAAATTCGTCCCTAACTCGTTTAAGAGCAGCTGTCTCGAATTGTTTTCTTAATTTGTTGTCTTCAAGAAGTTTGATAATCCCTTCGGCAAGTTCATTAGGTCTTCTACTTCTTACCAATAATCCACATCCCTCCAAAGCTTCTCTAACACCACCCACATCAGGGGTTACTACTGCTTTTCCACACGCCATCGCTTCTATGACAGTAAAGGGAAAACCTTCAGTAATGCTGCTGATGGCTATAACGTCTGCAGCATTGTATGCCTTTTCTGGTTCTTTGGTACTTCCCATGAACTTGACGTGGTCTTCAAGCCTCAAATGTTGTAAGGTCTTAAGACACCGTAAGGAATATTCGAGGTCACTTGAAGCTCCATAAATCAAACATTGTACGTTTTGAATCCTTTGCCTGACATAGTTGATTGCTTGAATTAGGCACACAATATCTTTGAAGACGTCAATCCGGGCCACACTAACTACAGTAGGTCTATTATTCTCACGCTTGGTCTCAATTGGTCTAAATTTTGAGGTATCAACCCCATTGTAAATTACCTTAATTTTCGATGGGTTTGCACCCAAGCCTTCTTCCCAGATTCTGTTAGCATGGCAGACTGGCGTTATAAGATCTGTTATGGAATAAATTGTTCGGACTATATTGTGAGAAAAGACTTTCCAGAATATCTTTGATGGTTCGTCAAATAGATATGCGTTATAATACAAAAGTAATTCTCGAAATGCTACGCCATGCTCTGTTATTACAACGGGGCAATTACTTTCCATTTTTGCATAAACTGCAATTAATGAAGGTAACCATGCTAATGAGCAATGTATTATGTCTACTTTTGGCACCTCAATTGAAAATAGAGATATGTTTCGCTGGATAAGTTGGAACGCCGTTAATGCTTCCTTTATAGTCATATGACTGTAAAGATGGTGCTTGTTGAGTTCATCAATAAATATATCCCAATTTTGATAGTGTTCAAGACATTTTTTTGAATCGTATTTTATAAGGAATTTGTGAAGTTTGATGACTAGATCTGCAAGATGTTTTGTATTACAGCGATCTGACAATATATTAGACAAAAATTCTCTATAAAGCGGAAAAAAAATATTATGAATAACTGATTCTGTGGTTCGGAGAATTTTTGGAAGTAATGTTTTGTTTTCCTTTGAAAACTCTTCTAATCTGTTGGAACCAAATATAGGGACTTCAATTGTCTTTGTTACGTTTGGCGGTATACTGTATCTATTGTTACTATTTGAATTAGAAAGTTCGTTTATTACTACAAACTCATAATCGTGCATATTATCGATCAAAGTTTTTGTCCAAGTATAAACTCCACCTGAAGCAAAATTGGGATAACAGTCCCAGTTAATTAATAGAACTTTTTTCAGATTTGATCCCACGCGTCTTCGTAAACATCTTTAATACTGCATTACCTGATTTGTTACCGTAAACAGAATCTACCTCTAGTAAGAAGATCTCCATTGCATTAGTAATTTGCGTTGAGATTTGTATATTTGAAGACACCTGATTGGCCCTTAAGTTTTTAATAGACTCGTTTCTAAACCTCAAGGATTTCATTGCTTCTTCCTCACCAAGAAATGGATTTATTTTTCTTGCTAGCGAAACATACTTGTCATATACAATCTGCGCTTTATCGCTTTGACAAGCAAGATGATAGTATTCAAAGGCTTCCTGGTATGACCAGAGCGTTTCCCTTACTGATTCTCCTATTACCATGTCACCGTTTGTTTCATAAATCATAGCAGTACGCAAATATAGATTACTGGCAGAGGCAAGATCAGCTGTCATCGTAAGACAATTTGCTGCACATGAGCAACTAAGAGCTGCCCTTATTAACGCATGTTGTTTTAACGATTCTTCAGCATCTTTTAGATACAGAAAGAATGCTTCGTGATAGTTGCCTCCATCTTCCAATTTGAGTGCATTCAACCACAAATTTGATTCGCTAGTTATCCTATCCATCCATGTCTCTATTTTCATTCCACAAGAATTCAACGCCATGTTTTTTAAGAGAAAGGTAATTTTCTACAGGTAAAATATTGTAGTTAATAGTTCTAGAATGCCGTAACATGAAAATTTTATATGACTCATCTAAAATTCAAGACACGGTATAACCAGATTATCGAAGAAATCTGGCAAAACCTATTACAGACTAGTAAAGTTTCTACAAATACAACTCAAGGATGACTAGAATGATGATTCTTCTAGTATTTTTTGTGCAAACTAAGATAAGATCTGGTTCATAATCGCATACATGGAAACGATGCAAGATTTTGAAACGTGTGTATACGACGCAATGAGTTCGTTAAATTATTATGATTTGTTGATTTTTCCATTACGAGTATTTGAAGGTGAGCATTATTCAGATCAGTGAAGCACCGCAGACGCTTGTCAAAACTGTAAAGTTTGTTATTCCAAAATGTAGCTTGTGTCATTATGAAATGCATTTCAAGGTAGGAGACGTAATATACGGTGAAAAATGGTATCACAGCTTGTGTTGGGAAGCGGTGGGTAAAACAAGCAATGAAGCACCTCCATTAGGTTATACCGTAGAACCTATTTTAGGAACACACTAGTTCCTCTCATCGAATTGTGTTTATTCGGTATTGGCATATATTGGCCAAATTAGTAGTTAATAGTTAATGTCTAATAGTGGTAGAAACAATCAACGCCTAGACAACTTTGCTAACATTCCCATAGAACTAAAACAATTTCTGCAACAAGATACGTATTCTTTGTTAATTAAGGGGTATGCTGGAACAGGAAAGACTACGCTAGCATTAACAATATTGCGTGAGCAAGACGTTAACACGAATTGTCTTTACATATCTACAAGAATTTCCCCAGAAAAACTTTTTCAATATTACTGGTGGCTTGAAAATTTTTTCAACAAACCCAAGAAAACGGATCTGACCGAAGTCTCCGAAACTGAAAGCGACTCACCAGTTTTCGTTGATGCGCGTCTTGATGAGCCTGGACCGCTTTTTGAGAGAATTACAAATGAACTAATGGACATTAAAGCGCCAACTATAATTATCGATAGTTGGGATGCGGTTGGTTTCTTGATGGACAAAGAAGCACTTATGAATAATTTAAGAGTATTACAAACTTGGCGCGAGCGATCAGGTGCCAGAATAATCTTTGTGACAGAATCACCGGAAGACAAAACTCTTGATTTTCTTGCAGACGGAGTAGTAGAACTGAGTCAAAAATACTATGATGATAAAAAAGTGCGAGAGATCTTTTTTTCAAAACTGCGCGGAGTGCGGATAAATCACCACTCGTACATATTCTCTCTAAACAATGCCATCTTTCGCAGCTATGATAGATATGATGCAAAACAATTTTTATTTTACGAGAATTTCACGCCTCTCAACAAGACCACAAATAAACACGGCCTAACTCGAAATTCACACATTCCAACGGGTTATCACGAACTAGATGATTTGCTTGGAGGTGGCTTTCCTATGAACGGAATTGTAAGTATTGAGCTTGATACCCACATAAATACAAAGGTAGCAATGACATTTTTAGGTAAAATTGTATCTAATTTTATCGCTAATAAAAATCCCGTATTATTTCAGCCATTTAAGGGAGTCAGCGCTGCATACATATCTCAGCACTTTGGATTATCATCCAGTTCACAGTCAGGTCTTGTCAAAGTCTTACTACCTGTTAATAAATCCAAAAAGGCTTCCCATTATTTGTCAAGCCACGGTGAGGATGAAAATAAAAAACAAATCGAAATTTATCAAAATACCATATCCGCACTAAAAAGAAAATATCCGAAAAAGCTCCTTCTCAACGTTCTTGGAGCCGATATTGCAGAAGGATTTCAAAAAAACGAAAGTAGAAAGGGGTTAGAATACTTTATTTCTTTCATCAAATCACATTCTGCAATTTCTATTTTTGTAATAAGATCATCTCAAAGTAATTTACGAAATTATCTGTCAGAAATATCAGATGTACATTTAAGAATATTAGAAATTAATGGTACGCTATTTTTGCAATCACAAATACCTCGGTCTCATCTGTATGCGATTGTGCCAGAAACAAATTCACAGTATTCTGGAATAGATTTTCATCCTATTGTTTAAACAAGTATTTACCAACTTTGAGCTTTGCATGAGATTCTTCTTTCATAATGATTCTTGATTTACAATAGAACATTGTACCATATTGTTAATATCCTCTTTCTAAGTTGTTAAATTGTTTGATTTCTCAAAGACAAAAAACAGAAGAAAATATGGAAGTGCGTTACGAGACTGAAAATATGTTTAATCCTGGCCTCATAAATAAGCAGGTAGAACTTGACAATAAAATTCAAGAGTTCATAAATATCGCAAGTCATGAGATGAAAACGCCAATACAAGCCATTCTAACCTATTCAGAATTGTTACAAAACAACTCGGATAAGAGCAAGCCAGCCTACATCAAAGCAATACTGAGAAATTCTTTACGACTCCAGAAACTCTCGGACAACCTGCTTGACATTACAAGAATAGATAGTCAAATCATGGGATTAAAAAAAGAAAGATTTGATCTAAACGCTCTCATCTCTTGGGTAGTTGAAGATTTTAGAAGCCAGACAGAAAATCTCGAGTATGAAATTGGAAAAATAGGAATTGAGTTCAAACCAGTTGGCCAAATTTTTGTGAATGCTGATAAATGCAGGCTTGAACAAGTTATTTCAAATCTTTTAGGTAATGCTTTAAAGTTCACACAAGAAGGAAAAGTCTCAATTCTAGCGGAAAAAAAGGAAGATAATGTAATTGTGACTATAAGTGATACTGGAAGGGGCATCAAGCCTGAAATTATTCATAGATTATTTACAAAATTTTTTACGTTATCAAACAGTGGCACAGGATTAGGGCTATACATATCAAAAAGTATCATAGGTGCTCATGGGGGAAACATGTCTGCCAGAAATAATGTCAGTGGACTAGGCGCTTCATTTACGTTTGAAATTCCAATCCACTAATGACTTGAATGTCTCTAAAGGAATTAGACCAAACTTTTAAAATGAAGATGAATAATACCAAATGATGAAACGAATTCTTGTTGTAGATGATGAGCCAGACATTACATCTTCTTTAAAAAATGGCCTACAGCAAAAGGGATTTGATGTTGATACCTATAACGATCCTCTAAAAGCATTAGAAGGTTTCAAACCTGAAACATATGATTTATTGCTTATAGATATAAGAATGCCAAAAATGAATGGCTTTGAATTTTATCGTGAAATAAAGAAAAAAAGTGAGAATGTAAAGATCTGCTTTTTTACAGCCTTTGAAGTCTACTATGAAGAATTCAGAAAAGTATTTCCTAATTTGGAGGTTAAATGTTTCATTAGAAAACCTATTACCATTAACGATTTAGTAGCACACATAAACATGGAATTGTCGAAGAATTAGTTTTCAATTGTAGTCATAGAGGCCTCGAGGTTGAAATTTACTTAGCAGAATATACATCACCACCAAATATCTTGATAGGATTTTGTGTTGACGCAATCTGCATGCTACTCGAGTCATAGATTTTGATATTAGCAGTTAATGGTAGGTGATATTTGCCCACATCCAGAATTGAGGTGCTTCCAGTTATCGGTGCAGTTGCAAGTATGTTTCCCGAACTATCTACTATGGATACAGTTGCAGCATTGGTTGGTAAATTGCTAACTTTGACGTTTTCATCCGTGGCAGAATAATAGTCCTTGTATATTCCATAAAGCATCTGACCGTCATATGATGTCTGTGGTTCAAGAAATGCGTTAAATGGTCCTGGCATCTGCAAGTTTAATGTACTGTTTGAATATACCATGACTCCATCTAGATACACTTTGAGATAGTTCTGTCCATTTGTTATAATAGTACAGTCTCTTGTAAGTGGCTGATTGGGACTTTTATCATACCACAAGGCGTGGAATTGCGTAATTCCATCAGTATCACCTGTTGCCGAGGCTATAGCCCAGACAGTTCCCCAAAAGCTTGTGTCAGAGTAACAAGTGACATAATTGACGTTTTGAGTGGAGGTCTGGACATAAAGTCCATTCTCATAAAAGGTAGTCATGTTTGGTACTGTTCTTGGAAAAGTCGTAATTACAGAATGGAATAGCAATGCACTAGTGTCTGGTGTTACTCCATAAAATCCTGAATAGCTTCCATTTGATAAAGATCGGACACCTATATGAAGACCTTGCGAGTCCTTGAATATGTCATAAGGTGCATTTTGAACTGTGGCACTGCC